>CAVDKC010000013.1:0-33072 GCA_963609615.1 Oribacterium sp. | reverse complement strand
AGCAAAGGACTGAAAATCCTTGTGTCCCCGGTTCGATTCCTGGTGGTACCACTTCTCCTTTAAGCCGAATCTCTATTAAGAGGTTCGGTCTTTTTGTTTTATCCTTGCAGGCAAAAGTGTGTGGCGGCTTTTGGCGCACATAGGAGGCTTGCGCCTGTTTTGACCACACACCTCACTAAATGTTGTTTAGCTTGTTGTACTACAGTAGGTTCTCTGCTGTGTGGTGTGCTCGCCTAGACTTCACTCAGACCTCACTTTGGTAAAAAGTTGTTTGATATACTGTTAACGAGTGCTGAGTGAGGTGTGTGGTCAAAAATAAGAAAAGCGCAAATAGAGTTCTACAAGAATGAATGTCTGGACAGCGCAGAATCTATATCCCGACGTTAAGTTTTTTGCCTCACTACGGCAAAGTATTGCCCCTTCTGCGGCAATGTTTTGCTATCGAACGGGCAACAAAGTGCCATTCCCATGCAAAAAGCTGAGAGGGGTAGTGGAATAGGGGAAGAGGGGAATTTATATCCCCCATTATCCTGGCTTTTGGCATCATATTTACCGAATAAAACGGACAAATGTCAATAAATTCAGGCAATTGTCCGTTTTATTTTTACTTTTGTCTGATTTCTGTCTCGTTGTTTTTGTGCGATTAGATACTTTTGCAGCGACAATATTAACAAAATAATAAGACCTAATAGAATAAACAATGAATGCAATCCTAAAAAACTCTAGGAGAAGTCTTCTCCTTGTGGCATTCTGCCTCATGGGATGTTTGCAACTTTTGGCGCAGACTCGTACCATCAAGGGTGAGGTGACGGATGCTCAGAATGGTGAAGCCCTTATCGGTGCCACTGTCATGGTGGAAGGCGAGAAGGGTGGTACGGTTACCGACTTTGATGGTAACTTTGTTCTTCAAGTGCCTTCTACAGCCAAGAAGGTGAAAGTCTCTTATATTGGTTATATAGATAAGGTGGTAGCCTTGTCTGACAACATGAAGGTGAAGTTGGAGTCTGATAGCCAGACTTTGACGGATGTCGTTGTCATCGGTTACGGTACGGCACGCAAGAGCGACCTGACCGGTTCGGTGGCTACCGTAAAGGCTAAGGACTTCAACAAGGGTTTGGTTTCCTCTCCCGAGCAGCTTATCAATGGTAAGGTGTCGGGTGTGCAAATCATGTCTAACAGCGGTTCTGCCTCTGCGGGTAGTACTATCCGTGTGCGTGGTGGTGCTTCGCTCAATGCCAGCAACGACCCTCTTGTCGTGCTCGATGGCGTGCCATTGGAGCAGGGAGGTATCTCTGGTAACTCCAGCAACTTCCTCAGTATGATCAACCCTTCCGACATCGAGAGCATGACGGTATTAAAGGATGCTTCCTCTACCGCCATCTACGGTTCCCGTGCTTCTAATGGTGTCATCATCATTACTACCAAGAAAGGACAGCAGGGCGGACTGAAGGTCAACTTCAATACCACCAACAGCGTGCAGACTCGTGCGCAGATGGTGGATATGCTCAGCTATGACGACTTTGTAAGCGTAATCAATAAATATGGTACAGACAGCCAGAAATCTCTTCTCGGCGATGCTCATACCGACTGGAATGATGAGGTGTATCGAACAGCCTTTGGTACAGACAATAACTTGAGCTTGAGCGGCAGCATAGGCAAGTTCTTGCCTTTCCGTGCCTCCGTAGGTTATTACAACCAGAGCGGTTTGGTGCGCAAGGACAATGTGGAGCGCTGGACGGGTAACGTGGTGCTTACTCCTAGCTTCTTCCAGGATCACTTGAAGTTGACCATCAATGCCAAGGGTACGCTCAACAACAACTCATTCAATAATAGTGGTGCTGTTTGGGCAGCCGCTACTTACAACCCTACTATCCCAGTCTACTCGGGCAACAGCAACTATGGCGGCTACAATGAGGCACTCGATGCCGAGGGCTATCCTGTAAACGCAGGCGTTCGCAACCCTCGTGGTCTCGTAGACCTTTATGATTCCAAGAGTAAGGTGAGCCGCTTCATCGGTTCGATGGATGTAGACTACAAGGTTCATTTCTTGCCAGATCTCAAGCTCCATGCCACGCTCGGTGCCGACTACGCCAAGGGCGACGGTACTATCTACGTACCAGCCTATGCAGCACAGTCTTATAATAAAGATGAGTCGCTCAGTGGTAGCGACTACAAGTATGGTCCTCAGAAGAATGAGAACCGACTCCTCACGCTCTATGCCAACTATGCGAAGTACTTCGAGAGCATCAAGAGCAATGTGGATGTCACTGCAGGTTATGATTATCAGTACTGGAAGAGCAGTACGCCAGAATATCTTACCAAAAGTGCGGCAGGTACAACCCTGTCTACCGTAAAGGCTTCAGATTATCGTCATGTTCTGTTGTCCTACTACGGTCGTGTCAACTATTCATTCGATGGAAAGTATCTCTTGACGGCTACCGTTCGTCGAGATGCGTCTTCCCGTTTCTCCAAGGATAACCGTTGGGGTACTTTCCCGTCTGTGGCTTTGGGTTGGACTCTTACCGAGGAGCCTTGGCTCAAGGAGCAGAAGGTGCTCTCCAACTTGAAGATTCGTGCCAGCTATGGTGTTACCGGTCAGCAGGATGGCATCGGCAACTACAACTATCTGCCAGTCTACACCTCCAGTGTGACAGGTGCCGAGGCACTTATCAACGGACAGTATATTACCACCTATCGTCCTGAGGCATACGTGGAGAACCTGAAGTGGGAGACCACCAGTTCCTGGAACTTCGGTCTCGACTTCGGATTCCTGGGTGGTCGCATCGGTGGTGCCGTAGACTTCTACACCCGTAAGACCAAAGATCTCTTGGCTTCCGTGCCAACGGCTGCTGGTACCAACTTCGCCAAGACCATTCTTACCAACGTAGGTAACGTGGACAGCAAGGGTATCGAGGTTTCGCTCAATGCTACCCCTATCCAGACCAAGGACTGGGAGTGGAACTTGAGCTACAACTTCACTTGGCAGAACATGAAGGTGAAGAACCTCTCGCTCGTACAGGGCGGTTCGCAGACCAATGTAAAGGTAGGGCCATCCATCGATGCCTACCAGTTCCAGGTATTGTCTGAGGGATATGAACCATACATGTTCTACGTGTATCACCAGCTCTACGACCCAGAGACAGGCAAGCCTATCGAGGGAGCATACGCCGACCTCGACGGCGATGGCGAAATCAACGAGAATGACCTCTATCGCTATCACTCACCAGCCCCTAAGTACATCATGGGCTTGAGTACTAGCTTGCGTTACAAGCAGTTGACCCTCGGCATGAGTTTCCGTGCCAATATCGGCAACTATGTATATAATGGCATGGGTATGAGCACAGGCGCATGGGAGACCGTGAGCTACAATAACTCGCAGCTTAACAACCTCAATGCCAGCTTTCTCAAGACAGGGTTCAAGACCCGTCAGTATCTCTCCGACTACTACGTGGAGAACGCTTCGTTCTTGAAGCTCGACAACCTGAGCTTGAGCTACAATGTAGGCAAGATAAGCAAGTGGGCATCGCTCACCGTATCGGCAATGGTACAGAACGTCTTTACCCTCACAGACTACTCGGGTACAGACCCTGAGGTGCCAAACGGAATGGACAACTCGTTCTATCCTCGACCTCGTACCTACTCATTGAGCCTGGGATTCCAGTTTTAAGTGAAGAGTGAAGAACGAAAAGTGGAGAACGAAAAGTGGAGAGTGAAGAATTCTAATGCTTTTCTTTCGTATAAGAAACTTTTAAAGAAACAACAACAATGAAACTTAAGAATATATTATATAGTATGGTGTTGGGGGCAACGGTGCTGACGACAGCTACGAGCTGCGTGTCCGACCTCGATCAATATCCTCAGACGGAGACAACCTCTAAGGATGTATATACTACGCTTGCCAATTATGAGGCTGTGCTCGGAAAGATTTATGCTGCTATGGTGACCAGCGGTCAGGGTAAGGGTGGCGACAACAAGGATATGTCGTCTGTGTTGAATGGTGGCAGTGGTTTCGACTACATGCGTATGTTCATCAATATGCAGGAATGTGGTACCGACGAGATGGCAAGCACTTGGCTCACAGGTGAGCAGACCACAGGCTTGACTTATCTCTCTTGGGATGCCAACGATGCTTGGGTATCAGATATGTACTATCGCATCTATTACAACATCGCCCTCTGCAACGAGTTCCTGCGTAATGCCAACAGTGCCAGTTTCTCTGGCGAGGACGAGGCAAAGATGAAGCAGTATAAGGCCGAGGTTCGCTTCATGCGTGCCCTGTTCTACTACCATGCCCTCGATTTCTTCCGCAATATCCCGATGGTAACCGAGAACGACCCAGTGGGCAGCTTCATCCCTCCCTGTTATACACCTCAGCAGACTTTCGACTATATCGAGAGCGAGCTCAAGGCTTGTGTGGTCGATATGCTTCCTGCATCCACTTGCCCTTATGGTCAGGCTTCACAGGGTGCTGCCTATACCTTGCTTGCCAAGCTCTATCTGAACAGCGAGGTATATACGGGCGTAGCTAAGTACAAAGAGTGCGAGGAGGCTTGTGAACAGGTGATGAATATGGGCTACTCTCTGGAGAGTGACTACAGCAAACTCTTCAATGCCGACAACGACAAGCGTACCAATGAGATAATCTTCGCCCTGCCTGTCTCTGCCACTCATACCGTGAGCTGGGGTGCCTCTACCTATATGGTTTGTGGACAACTGGGCCTGAACAATACCAATCTGGTTCCTGGTGATTATGGTGTAACAAGTGCGTGGGGCGAATTCCGACTCCGTCCAGAGTTTGTAGATAAGTTCACAGATACAGATATCGAGGGCACAGGTGACAAGCGCTGCAAGTTCTTTACCACAGGTCAGACCAAGGATATAGTCAGCATGACCGATGATACCAATGGCTATCTGTCTGTGAAATGGACTAATTTGAAGGATGATGGCACAACCTCTTCCAATACGGGAAATGACGGTGTAGACACCGACTTCCCTCTCTTCCGCTTGTCTGATGTCTACTTGATGTATGCCGAGAGTGTGGCTCGCCTCAACACGGACTGGGATCCATGGAACGGCGGCAGCGATGCCAGCGACCCTGACGTGATAGCTTCTCGCAAGAAGGGAGCCATCTACTGGATTAACCTACTTCGTGAGCGTGCCGGTGCAGCGGATGTATGGGGCAGCAATTTTGCAGACGACGATGCCTTCCTCCAGTTCATTCTCGACGAGCGTGCCCGTGAACTCTACCATGAGGGCTATCGCCGTACCGACCTGATACGCTTCGGTCAGTTTACTACCAACAAGTACATCTGGCAGTGGAAGGGTGGTACCCACGACGGACAGGCAGTGGATAGCAAGTACAACATCTATCCTATCCCTAACACCGAGCTTACTGCCAACCCAAATCTCCATAATGAGGGGTATTAAGTGAAGAGTGAAGAACGAAGAGTGAAGAATTCGATAGTTCTAAACTGAGCATAATTTTCAAACTTCAAATTTCAAAGAATGAAAAAGATATTTAGAAATCTAATGATGCTTCTCTGTGCACTCACCGCCCTGGTGAGCTGCGATGAGAGCGGCGACAAGATATACTTGGATGGATTCAAAGCTTCAGGCTTGATGGCATCTGCATCCGATGTGGCACTGTCTGTAGACAATAGCAAGAGCATCGTCCTCTCGCTGGCGTGGCAGAATCCAACCTTGCTCTCCAGCGATGAGACCAAGCCGGCGGGCAACGGTACGTTGCTCACTTATCTCCAGGCATCAGCCACCGAAGACTTTGCTTCGGTCAAGGAATACACAGTTACAACGCTCTCCAAGGCTTTCTTGGGTGCAGACCTCAATGCCGTAGCCAAAGACCTTGGTCTGACTCCTGACCAGAAGTCTCCTCTCTACTTCCGCATCAAGAGCCAGCTGGGAGCCAACCTCGACGCTGCTTATAGCAATGTGTGTGCAGTGAATGTAACTCCTTATCTGATAGATATGAGCTACATCAATATTTGGAACGCAGACAAGACGAAGATTTTGACCTGTTTGTATTCCCCTGATGAGGACGGCGTTTATATAGGTTATATGAATGCTACTGGATGGATGAACTTCTTGGGCAAGGAGAATGACGGCTCTACTTGGGGTAACTCTTCTACTGAAGGTACTTTCGTAATAGACAATTCTGAGGCTGCATGGAAATGCTGGTTCCCTGGCGTGGCAGGTATTTACTATACAGTTCTTGATACGCAGGCAAAGGAATGGAAGGCTACCCTCCTCAAGTCTGTACAGTTGAATAATGAGGATATGACCTACGATGCTCCAAACAGTGCTTGGACAAAGGTTATTACCACCACGGCAGACAACACTCCTATTAGCATAGTGGCTACAGGGGCAGAGTACAACAAGAATACAGGTACAGATGATGCGGCTGCCATCGCCAAGACTATGAACTATACGCTCAATGCGGATGGAACGATGACAGATGCAGCCACTGCTGGTAGCGTGAATATCCCTATAGCAGGTACTTATACCATAACGGTAAAGGTGGGAGAGAACAGTCAGTTGACTTACACCATTACGAGCGGCGATAATACTACCCCGGAGCCTGAGGCAAGCAATACCCTCTGTATGTTTACCAAGGATGGTAGCACTCTGTTGGCGGTAATGGAGAAGGAGAGCGATGGTGTCTATACCTGCAAGTACAAGCCTACGGCATGGGAGAATTTCCGGTTTGTCTTTGTCGGCGAGAGCAAGGATGACAAGCAGGTTTGGTATGGCGCCGATGGCGAGCAGTTTAAGTTGACTTCTGCCGATGGGGCTTGGGATATCTGGTTTGGCGAGGAGAATGGTGAGACGGAGTTTACCGTTACCGCCGACCTCAATACTATGACTTGGAAGTATGAATAATCGTGAGGGCTTGCCCTTTGTGAGGAACTAACAATAAAAACAAGAACAATGACAATGAAACATATATTAGGAAAAGCCGTGTTGCTGGCTTCTGCACTCTTGTTCTCCGTTACAGGAACAAGTTGCAGCAACGATGATAGTGCCACTCCAGAGAAGGAGAAGACATACGATATGACAGGCTTCGCCAAAGGTGCTGACGTCTCTTGGCTTACCGAGATGGAGAGTGATGGAAAAACTTTCAAGAGTGCCAATGGCAAGACACAGGAATGCCTGTCTCTCCTACGCGACCTCGGCATGAACTCTGTCCGCCTCCGTGTATGGGTAAATCCTGAGGATGGATGGTGTGGCAAGAACGATGTTATCGCCAAGGCTTGGCGCGCCCAACAACTAGGTATGCGAGTGATGATCGACTTCCATTATTCCGACTCCTGGGCAGATCCAGGTCAGCAGGACGTTCCTGCTGCTTGGAAGAATTATACTTTCGAGCAGATGAAGCAGGCTATAGCCGACCATACCACAGAGGTCTTGACAGCCTTGAAGGATAGAGGCGTAGATGTAGAGTGGGTTCAGGTGGGCAACGAGACCACCAATGGCATGCTTTGGAATGATGACGACAACAGTGTTACTGGCAAAGCTTCCGATAATATGGCCAACTTTGCAGCTTATGTCAATGCTGGCTATGATGCCGCAAAGGCTGTCTATCCACAGGCAAAGGTTATCGTACACCTCGACAAGGGCAACAATCTTGCTCAGTACACATGGATGTTTAATGGTTTGAAGCAGAATGGAGGCAAGTGGGATATCATCGGTATGTCGCTCTATCCTGACGGGATTACCGACAAGAGCTGGAGCGAGGTCACTGATGATTGCCTCAATAACATCAAGACACTCTCTGATACGTACAATTGCGATGTTATCATCTCAGAGATAGGTATGGTTTGGGATTCAGAGAATGCCGCTTCATTCCTCAAGAAGATGGTGGATGGTTGCAAGGCCATCTCTACTTGCGAGGGCGTGTTCTACTGGGAGCCTGAGTGCTACAATAATTGGAAAGGCTATGACAAGGGTGCCTTCGATAGTAATGGCAAACCAACTACTGCCCTTCAGGAGGCCTTCAAGTAAAATAATAGATTATGATTTATAGAAATCGTTTTTTGACAGCAGCGACCTTTGCTCTGGCACTCTCTGCAATGTGCCAGGCGCAGAGCCGTAAGGTAATCAACTTGCCATCGTGGGACTTCTCCCGCGATGGCAAGTCGTGGTCTCAGGTACAGGTGCCCCACGACTGGGCCATTGCCGGGCCTTTCGACAAGAAGTGGGATCTCCAGATGGTAGCCATCGAACAGAACGGTGAGAAAGAGAAGACCGAGAAGTCAGGTCGCTCCGGTGCCTTGCCTTGGATAGGGGAGGGCAATTACAAGATGAACTGGACAGCTCCGAAGGGCTACAAGCGTGCCGTCTTGGTATTCGATGGCGCAATGAGTCAGCCCGTGGTTACCGTCAATGGCAAGGAGGCGGGCAGATGGGGCTATGGCTACAATGCCTTCCGTATCGACGTCACGCCCTACATCCAGTTTGGCAAGAGTAATCTCATAGAGGTGCATCTCAACAATGTAGAGGAGAGTAGTCGCTGGTATCCGGGCGGTGGAATCTATCGCCCCGTATCGGTAGAACTTTACGGCAATGAGAACTTCGCTACTTGGGATACTTTCGTCCGCACGCTCTCTGCTTCGAAGGCTGAGGCTGAGGTGGAGGTGAGTGCCCTCTTGGAGGGAAAACTCGGAAAGGGCGGCAAGACAGTAGTAGTTTTGCAGGATAAAGACGGCAATACTGTTGCCCAGCAAACTATCAATGGAGCTGCTCCAGAAGTAAAGACAATCCTCAAGGTACAGAACCCTCAGCTCTGGACACCGGAGACACCTTATTTATATCATGTGAAGCTCACTCGCTATGAGGGCAAGAAGATTGCCGACGAGCAGACCTTGAAGACGGGCATCCGCACTATTGCCGTGAGCAAGGACAATGGGTTTCAACTCAATGGCGTTACCCGCAAGATAAAGGGTGTCTGCCTGCATCACGACCTCGGTCCGTTGGGCGCAGCCGAGAACAAGGCGGCTCTCATTCGCCAAATCAAGATGATGAAGGCGATGGGATGCGATGCCATCCGCACCGCCCACAATATGCCTAGCACTCTGCAGATGGAAATCTGCGACTCACTCGGTATGATGGTGATGGCAGAGAGCTTCGACATGTGGATCTATCCGAAGTGTAAGAACGGTTACGCCAAGTTTTTCAAGGAGTGGAGCGACAAGGATCTCACCAACCTCGTGAAGCACCACCGCAACCATCCCAGCATCGTGATGTGGAGCATCGGCAACGAGATTCCCGAGCAGTGGAGTGAGGAGGGCGTCAAGATAGCCAAGCACTTGCAAGACCTCTGCCACCAGTATGACCCTTCCCGCCCCGTAACCCAGGGTATGGACAAGGCGGAGGCTGCGCTGAAATCGGGCTTTGCACAGGCGATGGACGTGCCGGGCTTCAACTATCGTGTGCATAAGTATTACAAGAACATCAGCCAGTTGCCACAGGGCTTCCTCCTTGGCTCGGAGACAGCCTCTACGGTAAGCTCGCGCGGCGTGTATAAGTTCCCGGTGGAAGTGCGCCACAAAGACAATGTGCCTTATCCCGACGGTCAGTGCAGCAGTTACGACACGGAGTATTGCTCCTGGAGCAATTTGCCCGACGATGACTGGAAGATGCAGGACGACTACAGTTGGGTAATAGGCGAGTTTGTGTGGACAGGCTACGACTATCTGGGCGAGCCTTCGCCCTACGATACCTACTGGCCTTCGCGCAGTAGCTACTTCGGTATCTGCGACCTTGCTGGTTTGCCAAAAGACCGCTACTACATGTACCGTTCCCGCTGGAACGAGCATGAGCACACCACCCACTTGCTGCCTCACTGGAACTGGCAGGGTAGAGAGGGAGAGGTTACTCCTGTCTACTGCTACACCGACGGCGTGGAAGGCGAACTTTTCGTCAATGGCAAAAGCCAGGGACGTGTTCGTAAGGACAAGTCTTCCCGTCTCGACCGTTATCGCCTCCGCTGGAATGATGTGAAGTATGAGCCAGGCGAGATTCGTGTGGTCACCTACAATCAGTATGGCGACAAGGTGGGCGAGGACGTGAGGCGTACCGCCGGCGAGCCAATCCAACTTCAGCTTGTGGCTGAGTGCCCCGACAATCCCGATTCTGAGGTGGCTTGTATGGTGGAGGACTGCGATGAGGTACACGGCATCCATCTGAAGGCCAACGGCAACGACTTGGCTTTTGTGACCGTAAGTCTCCTCGACAAGGATGGCAACGAATGCCCGCTTGCCGACGATGAATTGACCTTCGAAGTGACAGGCGCCGGCAGCTTCAAGGCAGCCTGCAACGGTGATGCTACCTCGCTGGAGCCATTCACCCAACCGCAGATGAAACTCTTCTCGGGCAAGCTTGTAGTCATCGTGCAGAGCAGCAAGCAGAAAGGCACCATTATGCTCAAGGTGAAGGATGCGAAGAGAAAAATCGAAAAGACCATCGAATTGATGGCAGTTTAATATTTTTATGCCAATATGTTTGGAAGTATGCTAAAGATTGCGTATTTTTGCAGTTATGAAGCAAGCTTTGAAACATGTTGGCATGTTCTTTTTCATGCAGTTCATCTGTTGTGCCCTTTTCGCACAACGCTTTGAGAATGTCTCGTTCGATGGAGCGCAGACCGTATGTTCTATTGCTCAAGATGGGCAAGGCATGATGTGGCTAGGTACGGAGAACGGACTCTATAGCTATGATGGTTATCATAGTTACCGTCACTATACCCCACAAGATATTTCCAATACTCGTATCAATGCCTTGCTGGCTGAGGGAAACTTGCTCTATCTTGCCACAGGCAATGGTCTCTTGCAGTTTGACATGCATAGCAACCGCTATGTGAGGGGTGCTGCTCAGGATGCCTCTCGGAAAGAAGTGAAACGCAAATCGGTAAGAGAGTTGCGTGCCGTTCATCCGCTCGATAAACGGAGTCTGTATGGAAGCGATGTCTATGCACTTCTCCAAATACAGCAAGGACTCTTAAAGGGTACGCTGACAGGATTGTACTTGGTGAAGAAAGGAGCTGCCAATGCGAAGAGTACGATGCCGAAGGGACAACTCTTGCCTCTATGCGCAGGTACCCAACCGCTCGTCAATGCCTTGGCATACGACCGCAAGCGCAAGTGCTACTGGATAGGTACCGAAGGCGCCCTCTATTGTGCCGATTTGCAACTGAAAAATTTTTCGCAGATTATTTCCTTGCAAGGCAATTCCATCAAGTGCTTGGCTACAGCGGATAACGGCACTCTCTACATAGGTACAGACAATGGACTCTATGTAATGGCGCAGAACGGTACAGTGAGCCACTACACACATGATTCTCGCAATGCCTCATCGATTCCCAACAATATCGTGTGGTCTTGTATGGTAGACAAGTGGCAGAATGTATGGATTGGTACAGATAATGGACTCTCCCGACTCGTCACCTGCAATTATTACCAGTTTACATCCCTCGACAAGATTACAATCTCGGGCGAGGGAAACTGTCTGCATGCTATCCTCCAGACGAAGAATGGTGACTGGTGGATGGGCGGAACCAACGGACTGATACACTTCAGGCAAGTAGACACCACAAATGGGGAAGGCGTAGACTACCAAAATGTAGCTTGGTACAAACAGAATAATACCGCTTATCCGTTGACACACAATCGTGTGCGCAAGATTTACGAAGACCATGATGGTGATGTATGGACATGCACCGACCATGGTGTCAATCTCTACAATCCTGCTAACCGACAGCAGATAAATTTTATCGTCTATGACAAGACGGGCAAGTACTCTACAGCTTGGGCATACGATATCTTGCAAGACGAGAATGGCAAGATTTGGATGGCATCTTATATGGGTGGCATCTTCGTCATCGACAAATCTCGCCTTATCGCCGAATTAACCCGACAGGCGTATGCTTCTCCTACTGTCACTATCCCTGTAAAGGCAGACTTCCACTACTCTGATAGCGGAAAGTATGCCTTGTCAGGTCTGCACGTGGGACAGATGGTGATGGACGGCAAGGGCATGATCTGGGCGAGCACCTACAATAGACTCGACCGCATAGACCCGAACTCAGGAATGAAGTTAGTACATATGACGGAAAAGGGAGTCATCAACTTTCTCATGACAGATGCCGAAGGCAACGTGTGGGTTGGCAATAACCATGAAGTGAAATGCTACCTGGTGAAAGATGCAGCCAGAGGGGCTGTACCTCCAGTAAAAACATGGCATGTAGGAGGCAAGGTAAGTACAATGTGCGACGTAAAAGGTAGCATGTGGGTGGTAAGCGGCAAGGAGTGCAGCGTTATCAGCAAGAATGGCAAGAGCTTCCGTTTTGCCATTCCTGCCATTACGCCTCTCGCCATGTACTATGCAGCCAACTCCCATCGTGTGGTGATGGGCGGTAATGATGGTTTTGTCTCTGTCGATCAGGATGTCGCTGAGCCACGAGTGCGCCCTATGTCACTTACTCTGGCGGGCATCATGGTGAATGGCAGACAGATGCAAGGCTTGGACGGCGAGCAAGAGATGGGGAAAATGCCAGCGTTAGCCCCTAGTTATTACAAGGAACTGACCCTGGAGAGTGATGAAAACAGCTTTACGCTCCAGCTTACCGACCTCCCCTTTGCCAATCATCCGTCCGATGTCTATGCCTATAAGTTGGAGGGCAGCGACCACGAATGGCAATATCTCAAGGAAGGAAATATAGACATAGCCTATAATGGTTTGCCCCATGGCGACTATCATCTCACCGTACACGTAGTGAATGGCGAAGGCAAGGTGGCTGACGAGGTTTATTCGCTCGATATTAGCATCCTGCCGCCTTGGTATCTGTCGTGGTGGGCAAAGACCCTTTATGCACTTTTGGTTGTTTGCTTGGTGCTTTGGATGATGAAATTTTATCTCGTGCGCAAGCACTTGGTAGAGGAGCGCCGCCAAAAGGCAGAGATTCTGCAACAGGTAAAGGCTCGTATGAACTTCTTTGCACGTCTCTCTGACCAACTCAAGGGGGCAGTGGCACGCCGTTCTTTTGAGGAGGTGTACGAGGTTGTATGTCGGTCGCTCGACATCAAAACTGCTTCGGGCACATTGGCTACAACCGATAATAATGGAGTACCCCAAACAGAGGGAGCAAGTGATAATACAGAGATGGATGAGGCTGACCGTAAACTCCTCGACGAGATAACCCAGGCTATCGAAGAACACATGATAGACTCCGACTTCAATGTTACGATGCTGCAGAAAGTAATGGGCATCGGTGACAAGCAGTTGTACCGCAAACTGAAGTCGCTGACTGGTCGCACACCTGTGGAATATATCCGGGAGATGAGAATGCGCAAGGCTGCCAACCTCTTGAGCGAAGGCAAGTTTAGCGTATCGGAAGTAATGTATACCGTAGGCTTCTCCAATAGCAGTTATTTCTCCAAGTGTTTCTCCAAGGAATTTGGCATGAATCCAACAGAGTATATGAAGAAAGTGTAATCGTAAAGGGGAAAAATGTGGAAAAATATAACAGAAATAGGTAAAATTGGTTATTTTTTAGCTTAACCCTTGTGTAATTAAACAAAAAAGTGTAAATTTGCAAGCGAAATTAGTTGTTCGCACGCGGAGCTGATGGGATTATCAGGGTAACCCAGTGCGTAAGTACGAGAAGAAAATATATTAATTTTAATTTTATAACAAACAATTTAGAAACAAGGATGAGAAGATTAACTCTTTTACTTGTCTCTCTTGTCTTGTTGACCATTCAGACGGCTTTGGCGCAGGGATTCCACGTCAAAGGAGTCATTGTGTCTGGCGAAGACCATGAACCGATGATTGGTGTGACAGTCATGCAAGAGGGTACAGCAAATGGAGTAGTAACCGACATTGACGGAAACTACGACATCGAGATCAAGGGTGCTTCCAAGGCAACGCTGGTATATTCGTATGTCGGCATGACCACCCAGAAGCACGCTGTCAATGTACAGACTAAGACGCTCAACGTCACCCTTGCCCCCGACTCCAAGATGATGGACGAAGTGGTGGTGGTGGCTTATGGCGTAAGAAAGAAGGGAACCATTGCTGGTTCTGTGTCTACCGTGAAGTCTGAGAAGATTGAGAATGTTCCAGCTGCCAGCTTCGACCAGGCATTGCAGGGACAGAGCACAGGTTTGCAGGTCATCAGTTCTTCTGGTGAACCAAGCAAGGCCGCTACCTTCCAGATTCGTGGTACCAACTCCATCAACTCAGGTAAGTCGCCCCTCTTTATCCTCGATGGCGTGCCTATCTCCAGCTCAGACTTCAATACCTTGAGTCCTAACGACATCGAGAGTATTTCTGTATTGAAGGACGCTTCCTCTACTTCTATTTATGGTGCCCGTGCTGCCAATGGTGTGGTAGTAATCACCTCCAAGCGTGGTCTTGCTATGGACAAGGCGAAGATTACCTTGCGTGCTCAGTATGGTTTCTCTGAGTTGGCGCAGAACAACTGGATGATGATGAATACCGACGAGCGCATTCAGTTTGAGAAGGAAGTGGGATTGGATGCTGGCAAGGACTATAATCTCCTTTCCAAGGTTAACGTCAACTGGCTCGATGAGGTGTTCAACGACCGTGCTCCTCTTCAGAGTTACGAATTGTCTGTTAACCGTGCCACCGACCGTTTGAACTATTATGTTTCCGGTGGATTCTATGACCAGGACGGTATTGCCCAGAATTCTACCTTCCGCCGTTACAACATCCGTACCAATGCCGATGTGAAGGCCAGCAACTGGTTGAAGATTGGGACCAATACCATGGCTGCCTACGAGGAGGCTCAGCAGGCAGACGATGGTAGCTATACTACTGTTACCCCTATCTCGGCTTGCCGTTTTATGCTTCCTTACTGGAATCCGTATACATCCAGTGGCAAGTTGACCTCTCTCTCTGATGGCAATTGGGCAGGTACAAGCGAGAATCCGATTCTCTACATGTCGAAGAACCCTATCCAAAACAAAAAGTACAAGTTGCTCTCTACCATCTATGCCGAGATTTATCCTATCGAGAACTTGACTATCCGCTCTCAGTTTGGTGCCGACTATGCTCACTCTACTGCCTTTATGCAGTCATTCCCAAGTCTTGCCGACAACAACGGACAAGGTCTTGCCGCTCGTCAGAGCAGCGACATCCTCAACTTGACAGAGACAACCACTGCCAACTATCGCTTCTCCCTGAAAGACATCCATTCTTTCAATGTGATGTTGGGTCAGGAGGCAGTGAACTATCACTCCGAAGGTTTCAATGTATATACTCGTGGTCAGAACAACGACTTGCTGACCAACATCTCTTCTGGTACACGTGCCAGCCGTTGGTCAGACTCTTCTGCCGATTACTCATACTTGTCATTCTTCTTGCGTGGTGAGTATAACTATAAGGAACTTTACTATGCCGACTTCTCTCTCCGTACCGATGCATCCTCACGTTTTGGTAAGGAACATCGTTGGGGTACCTTCTGGTCTGTAGGTTTCATGTGGAATGCCAAGCAGACCGAATGGCTCAAGCAGTACAACTGGCTTTCTAATGCACAGATAGCAGTCAGCACAGGTACATCAGGTAACTCTGAGATTCCTAACTACTATCACTTGGCGTTGGTATCTGGTGATGCCAACTATGATGATACGGCAGGACTCTATCCTTCTCAGAGTGGTAACGAAGACTTGGGCTGGGAATCAACATGGGCTAGCAACTTTGCTTTACGCCTTGGCTTCCTCGACCGTATCAACTTCAGCGTAGAGGCTTACTACAAGCGCACATCCAATATGTTGATGCGTGTGCCAGAGTCTTATACCGTCACTGGCGAGGGCTATCGCTGGAAGAATGTTGGTGTGATGAGCAACCAGGGTATCGAGTTGAGCGCAGATGCCGATGTAATCCGTACCAAGGACTTTACTTGGAATGTAAGCGCCAATGTTTCTTACAACCGCAACCGCTTGAAGGAACTTTATAATGGTGTAACAGAATATGTCAATTCTACCACAGGTTTGAAATACGTGGTAGGTCATTCCGTAAGCGAGTTCTATCTGAATCGTTATGCAGGTGTGAACCCTGCTAATGGCGAACAGCTCTGGTACGACAAGGACGGTAATATAACCAACGAGTTCCGTGAGAGCGACAAGGTGATGACTGGCAAGACTTATGATGCGCCTTGGATGGGTGGCTTCGGTACCAGCTTCCGTTGGAAAGGCTTGCAGCTCTCTGCCCAGTTCAGCTGGATTGGTACACGTTACGTTATCAACAACGACCGTTACTTCGAGGAGAGCGGCGTTACCTTCGGTACAGCATACAACCAGTCTAAACGCCTGTTGTACGATCGTTGGAAGACCCCCGGCGATGTGACCGATATCCCTAAGTGGGGTGAGGTAAACCAGTTGGATGACCGTTATTTGGAGAACGCTTCGTTCTTGCGCTTGAAGAATCTCAGCCTCTCATATAGCTTGCCACAGAGCTGGTTACGTAAGACCAACTTCTTCTCTATGGTAAGAATCTTTGGTCAGGCACAGAACCTCTTTACCATCACAGGCTTCAACGGCTTGGATCCTGAGGTTTCATCCAATGTTTATCAGGCACAGTACCCAGCGTCACGCCAGTTTACGGTTGGTGTAGAATTGCAATTCTAAACAAGAAAGGAGATTAAACCAATGAATATCAAAAATATAAAGACATATATCCTGTCGGGAGTCCTAGTCTTGTCGATGTCTTCCTGTCTTGATAAGTATCCAGAAGATTCTATCCAGATGGATGAGGCGGTCAATACCGTGGATGATGTAGACAAGTTGGTGATAGGTATCTATGACAGTTTTAAGAGCAGTGCCTTGTATTCGGGCAACTTGACGCTCCTTCCTGATCTGCAGGCGGATTTCGTCTACTGTGTGCAGGGCAATAGCAATACGTACGGTGAAATATACCGTTGGAAGGATATCAAGTCGACCAACACCGACATAGAGTCTGTATACGCCGGGCTTTATGAGGTAATCAACCGATGCAATTTCTTGCTCGACAACGTGGATAAGGTAAAGGCCAACACTACCAGCGATACACAGCTCGACAAACTAGACCAGTACTGTGGTGAGGCTTACTTGGCTCGTGCCTTGGCTTACTCAGAACTTATCAAGTGCTTCTGCAAGGCTTACGATAGCGACGAGCAGGCAGAGAACGAGTTGGGTGTTGTGATAACAGAGCATTATCATGGCAATGAGGTACAGAAGCGTGCCAGCCTGAAGGCATCGTACGACTTCGTGTTGAGCGACCTCGACAAGGCAGAAGAGATGTTGAAGTTGGAGGATGACTTCAGTGGCACCCTTTACAACTACACCTACTTCAACGAATATGTCGTTCATGCCCTTCGTTCGCGCGTACTATTATATATGCACCATAACGACGAGGCCATCAAGTATGCTACCAAGGTAATCAGCAGTGGCTACTATGTCTTGGAGAATGCAGCTTCCAATACATACTCCAGCACTTACAACGATTATCAGTATATCTGGACTTATGGCGATTCTCGTGAGGCCATTTGGAAGATAGCTTTCACTGTGAACAGCTATGGCGGTGCGCTCGGTACTATCTTCGACAACTACAACTATGTAAGTTATCGTCCAGACTATGTGCCTGAGACCTGGGTTATCAACTCTTACGACAGCAATGACCTCCGAGCTTCGGCTATCTTTACGACACGTACTACAGGTTACTCACATGGTCTCTCCTGGCCATTGCTGACCAAGTACTTTGGCGATGCCACATTCTTGAGCAACAATATCCTTCACGTACACCAGCCAATGGTGTTCCGCCTTTCAGAGCAGTATCTGATACGTGCTGAGGCTTACGCACAGAAGGGTGACTATACCAAGGCAGCCAAGGACATCACGACCCTCCGCACCGCTCGCTACTCTTCCTATGGTGGCGGTACGACTATGACCGAAGACAATGCGATGGACGTCATCGAGGCTGAGCGTGTGAAAGAGCTGTACATGGAGGGCTTTCGCCTGAACGACCTCAAGCGTTGGCACAAGGGTTTCGAGCGTAAGGCTTCAGACCAGCCTGCAGCCAACTTCGTACAGAGCAGCCTGAAGGTGGAGAAGGACGATCCTTTGTTCGTATGGCCTATTCCTCAGCACGAATTGGAGGCACCAGGTTCGGAGATAGAACCTAACGAGAGTAACAAATAAAGAAACAAAATACAGAAGATCATGAAGAAAATAATGATGAGATGTATCGCCGCTGCGGCAGTACTCTTTGCGCTTGCGAGTTGTTCGCAAGACTATATCACCTATTCTGGTCCAAGTCATATCATGTTCTCTGATACGCTCTATCAGTATCCAGTGGAGGAAACAAACGAGCTATTCAATGTTCCTGTATCGGCTACAGAGAAAGTAGACTATGACCGTACCTTTGCGGTAGAGGTGGTAGACAAGCAGAGCAACGCCGTAGAAGGCAAACACTATCGCATCCTCGACAATACTGTGACCATCAAGGCGGGCGAGATGACTGCGAATGTACAGGTGCAGGGTATCTACGAAAACATAGGCAAGACCGACTCGCTGGGCTTCACCCTCAAGTTGGTTGTCCCAGAGAAGTACAACTGGACCGACCTTTACAAGGACTACACCCACGTGGTGATGCAAAAGGCTTGTCCTTTCGATATCCATAATTTCTCTGGCTGGTGTGTGGTTACTTCAACCTTCTATAGTTCTTATTTGGAGAATACGACCAACCGTCTAATCAAGACAGAGGTAGTGGAAGGCGAGGAGAACACCGTCCTCTTGAAGGATATCTACTATAAGGGCTATGACCTGAAACTGAAGTTTAAGCCAGGCAACTTCCTGGAGCCTTTGGTGGAAATGGACGACCAGGTAGCCGGTTCTACTGGCGAGGCTTTCGGTACCATCTATGGCGATGGCAAGCTCCGCATCAGTCAGCCAAGTCTTTACACTTCTTATTATAATACCTGCCAAAACTACGTGATGCAGTATGTCACGATGAGTGTCAATAAAAAGGACGGCACCTCATATGGTACAGTAGGCACGTTCATTACCTTGATGGAATGGATAAGCGATGCCGAGGCAGAGAAATTGAAAGAACAAGGATATTAAGCACATTCGATTCCCGCAACTTGAATAAGTAATATAATAACAGAACAAAATGAAAAAGTTAATTTCAAAATATTGGCTCGTCCTTGCAGCATTGTTCTCAGTCTGCATGTTCACCGCTTGTTCCAGCGATGATGACGATACCGTAACTCCAGTGTTCCCAGAGGTACAGACCATCGCTGGTGCAGCTGGCGAAACAAAGTCTTTCTCTTTCGAGGCTAACGAGAACTGGAGCCTTTCTTCTTCAGACATTTGGTGCAAGCTCCAGAAGAATGATGGTGATGCTGCCTTCGTTATCAATGGCGAGGCTGGCAAGCAGACTGTCAATGTCGTTATCACTGGTGATGACGCCAGCAAGGATTTGAGCGTGGCTCAGTTGTTCCTTACCATGGGCGGCCAGACGGTAGCTATCGCTCAGGTGGAGCGTTCTGCCGACGGCTATAGCTTGAAGGTGTATGATGTGGATGGCAATGACATTACCGAGACTGGTATCGTTGCTGGCTACAATGCCTATACCAAGTTCTCTGTAGAGGCCAACTATCGTTTCGCTGCCACAAACATGCCTAATTGGGTAGAGCTTGATGGCGGTTTCATGGTAGGTCGCCCTAACGAGAAGACCGAGGGCGGCGCCATGTTCAAGGAGGGCACTGCCAATGCCAAGTATGCCATCGGATTGGAGGCAGGCGAGACCATCACTTTCGCTTCTGAGGACGGCAAGGCTAAGGTAACCGTACCTGTTATCTACAATGGTATGCCTACCAACACGATGACAGTAACTTATCCTACTTCTACCCCTTGGGCAGACTGGACTGTTTCGCTTGATGGTAAGACTTTCTCCCAGACGGGTACTACTGGTGTCACTGGCGAAGAGACCACCAATACCTTTACCTTCTCTAATTTCGTGCCATTCACACTGAAGACCGCAGGCGACAATTTCACACTCGTCTTGTTCCAGAAAACAGACAATGGCTTGATGGCTATCCAGGAGCCTTATATCAAGACAACGGGCGAGAAGGGAGAAATCCGTCTCTCTGTCGAAGAGGCTTACGAGGAGCGCGAGGCTTGGGTATATGCCGTTCCGACTGCTATGCTTGAGGAGATTGGCAATGCTAATCAGATGCTTGACGAGGAGGGCAATGTGAGCTGGGAGTACAATGATTACTTCCTCATGCACTTCATTCAGAAGGAAACCAAGAAGGATAATGGTGACGATGAAGATGCAACTCCTATAGTAACCATCAGCGGTTATCTGAATATTGACTGCAAGAAGGAAACAACTGGTATGTACAATGAGGTTTGTTCTTCGTACTTAGGTTATAATGGTAATGAAATCTATGTAGCAACAGCTTCTGTGGGCAACTATGTCTCTGTCAATCCAAATATTGCAGGTTGGGACCCTACTACGATGATGGATACAGGTTATCTGAAGACTCTCGATATGAGCGGTCAGGAGTTTGATGTGGAACCAAGTATGGATACCAATGATAACTGGTTGTTCAGTTTCTTCCTTACCGAGAACGCTCCTGCTTTCTTGGCGTTCGAAGAAAATGGTGTCATAGTGAAGGTGGTTGTCATCGAACAGAACTGGGATAGCTATAGATATAGCAAGAAACGTACTTCTATCAAGAAAATGAGAAAGTAATGAAGACATTCAATAAATATTCTAAGGCATTCTTGTTGCTGCTCGTCACGATGCTGACTTTCGCAGTGACTGGCTGCTCTAGCGATGAAACCGAGGGCTGGGACGGCACATACGGATATGTGCAGTTCAAGCTCAACAAGGCGGTCTCTACGCGAGCAACCCGTGCCGCTGCCGTCGACAAACTTGAGAAATTGAGCGATGCCAAGAAAATCAAGGTGGTCATGGAGCACAACGGCACAACGGTCTCTCAGACCTTGGCACTCAACTCGTACAATGAGGAGAACGCTGAGTATGGTCTGAGAAGTGATAAACTCCAGCTTGCCTCTGGTACTTATACGGTCATCGGTTTCTATCTCTATGACAATGTAGACGAGGAGCTGTTGGCTTCTTCTGCTGGCGAAACCTTTACCGTTGTTGGTGGCGGTATGGCAGTGCAGGACTTGACCGTGGAGACCGTGGAACGTGGCCAGGTAAAGTTCAACCTAGTGAAGGAGTGGCAGAATACCCGTGCCGGCGAGGCTGAGTATCTCTTCTCGAACATTCGTCTGGTAGACATCAGTGTGACCAACCTCTTTACGCGTGAGACCGTTACATTCCCTAATGTACCGGTTACTTACGAGGAGGGTAGCACGGAGCATCAGAACCCAGACAATGCCGACGACAAGTACATGGACATCGGTACAGCCCATTGCGACTCTACCGTTTGGCTTCCAGCCGGTACATATCAGGTAACTTCTTACACCACCTATGGTAAGACGGGTGCCGTGAAAACCAAGTACGAGACTCAGCCTGTGAAGGGCGAGGCTTTCGTAGTAAAGGATAATGTACTCAATGACAGTGCCCAAGTGCCTATCCTCTTGTCTAAGACTGCAGAATATATCAAGGACTATGAGGCATTGAAGGCCATCTGGGAATCTCTTGATGGCAAGGACTGGAGCTTCTATGGCGATGCAACCTACCATGGTGCTAACTGGAACTTCAACAAGGAACTCGATATGTGGGGCGACCAGCCGGGGGTTACCCTCAATAGCAATGGTCGTGTAACAGGTCTCGTATTGGCAGGTTTCGGTGCCAAGGGAATCTTGCCTGATGCCATCGGACAGCTCACAGAACTCCAAGTGCTCAACCTCGGCTCGCATGATGAGAAAATTGGTGCCAATATCTTCAACGATTATGATGCCAACGACTTGACTTTGGCCAAGAAGCAGAGTATGCGCCATGATTATGAGAACAAGTTCTTGAAGTACGACCCACGTGCCAGCATGTCGGAGATGATAGTAGAGAGCTACAACTCAGATCCTAAGGTATCTGCCAAGAACCGTATTCAGAAGGACAGCCGCATCCAGTTGAAGGATGCCCAGATAGGTACGATTACCAATCAAATCTCGGGTGTGTCAAAGGCTATCTATCGCTTGACCAAGCTGCAGCAGTTCTATATTGGCAATTCTGCCATTACTTCCGATGAGGTTTGTGCCAAGTTCTATAATGCAGACGATGCGACATACGGCAAGTTTGCCTCTGAGTATACGGATGCGGCATGGGACAATATGACCAACCTCACAGACATGGAACTTTACAACTGTCCTAAGATTACCCGTTTGCCAGAGTTCTATTACAACCTTCCTGCCATGCAGGCATTGAACTTGGCTCGATGCAAGGGTATCTCTGCCAGCCAGTTGAGAGACGACTGGACTCGTCTGGCTGAGGGCAAGACGGGCAAGACGTTGCAGATACTCTATCTGAGCTACAATAACTTGGAGGAGTTCCCTGAGACATCGGCACTGAGCAACATGATAAATTTGGGGTTGCTCGACTTGTCTTACAACAATGTCAAGAAGGTGCATCCTTTCGGTACTGGCGTGTCTTTGTCATCCCTTTACCTGAACAATAACCAGATAGAGGAAATCCCAGACAACCTCTGCGCGTTTACAGACCAGGTGGAGAGCTTGACCTTCGCCCACAACAAGTTGAAGAAGATACCAAATATCTTCGATGCTAATTCTGTTTATGTGATGGGTTCTGTAGACTTCTCTTACAATGATATTACGGGTGTGGATACATCCAATGGCACTTACAAGGGCATCAATGCTTCTTCGGTAACCTTGTCATACAACCAGATAGAGAAATTCCCAAGTGAATTGTTCACAGCGGGTTCTCCTATCACGACCATCGACTTGAGCGGCAACCAGATGCGCACCATCCCTAAGGGTTCCATCAGTGGCAAGAATGCCTATCTCTTGCAGGTCATCGATCTCCGATTCAACAAGTTGACATCGTTGTCTGATGATTTCCGTGCTACCACGTTGCCATACATCACCAATATGGATGTGAGCTACAACTGCTTTAGCGAGGTTCCTACACAGCCATTGAATAGTTCGGTACTCCGTGCCTTCGCCATCAACCATCAGCGTGATGCCAACGACAACCGTTGCTTGCGTACATGGCCTACGGGCATTACCCAGTGCCCAAGCCTGATTCAGTTCCAGATAGGCAGCAATGACATCCGAAAGGTGGACGAGACCTTGACCTCTCACCTCTATATCT
The DNA here is from genome assembly GCA_963609615.1 of Oribacterium sp. GTDB lineage: Bacteria > Bacteroidota > Bacteroidia > Bacteroidales > Bacteroidaceae > Prevotella. The sequence continues at coordinate 9,759 of CAVDKC010000013.1, read as the reverse complement.
TGAACATCAAGGACAACCCTAACATCTCCATCGATGTTACCAGTGTATGCTATTACATCAAGGCAGGTGTTTACATGTTGTTCTATGACAAGACACAGGATATCCGCGGTTGCGATGCCTTGGATCTTGAATAAAGAAGGATGTTGGAATCTCAAGTAATATAAAAGATAAGAAAGTTGTAATATGAAATATATTAATAAACTTACATGTCTCCTCGCACTTGCTACAGGCTTGCTGACAGCAAGCTGTAGCGACAACGACGATGTGGAAATCCCTGGCGGATTACAGCTCGACAAGGAGATTATCGAGGTAGGTAAGGATGGTGCTACCGAACAGCTCGCCGTCTCTGCCTCGCAGAATTGGGTTGCCAATGTCACAGAGCCTTGGTTGATGTTGACTCCAGCCAATGGTGTGGGTTCTACTTCCGCTGACGTGGTAGTGGATTCTACCTTGATGGCTGGCCGTCGCTCTACCGACATCACCTTCATTGGCGACAATGGTCAGCGCCGTACCGTAACCGTCAAACAGTTTGGCTATGGCAAGCAGATTGATATCGACGAGCCTACTGTGGAGATTGAGAACTCTGATACTTACGACAATCGTATGTTCGAGAGTCTGATTACTGCCAACTTGCAGTGCAAGATTGGTAGCATCGAGTACTCCTTCGAGGGTAACCTGACCGATGCGGAGAAGGCTGACTACGAGAGCGAGCGTGAGGGCTGGCTCTTGAACAGCAAGAACGAGAATCAACTCGTAGGCACTAACCTTGGTGTTGTTCCTGACCGCAAAGACCGCCCATGCAGCGTGAAGTTCAAATTCCGTTGGGAGATGAACGTAGTGCCTGTTGTGCGTGTGGCAAAGGTTCACTTGGTGCCTGTTGATGCCAGTGCACAGTTGGTAGATGACGAGGGCAACAAGATTGCCGATGATGTGATACTCACTGTTCGTCAAAAGGCTGCTCAGAAGATAGAGGACAATCGTGCTGGCGACTCTTTGTCTATCATTATGATTAACCAGAAGGTCAATAGCATGGCTGCCATAGAGACAAGTGACAATATGCGCAACTGGAGTAACGTGACCCTTTGGGAGGCAACAGATGCCTTTGTGAAGAGTCATCCGGAAGCCAATGGACGTGTACGTTCCGTGAGCTTCAGCATGATCAACTTGCAGTCTGGCGAGACTCTTCCTAAGGAGGTGAAAAACTTGAAGTATTTGGAGTCATTCTCTATCTCGGCCAACCAAAACAACCAGATTCGTGAGGTAGACTTGGGCGAGGACATCTGCGAACTGCAATACTTGAAGAACTTGACGGTCTATGCGTATGGCTTGGTTCGTTTCCCAAGTAACTTCACCAAGCTAGGCAATACGTTAGAGTCTCTCAACTTGGTAAGCAACAACTTCAACAAGTTGTCTGACGTAACCAGCGTGGTCAATAAAGAGAACTTCCCACACCTCCAGTCATTCTTGCTCTATGCACAGCGTCGTACAGATGTGAGCATCGACCTGAAGAGTATGGCAGACAACAACTATACATACAATAACTATCCTATCGGTATGTATGGTAACGTGACGGGTGGTACAGAACGTCAGGCTCTTTTGTCGCTCCTGACCTGGGAAAACCTCCATGACCTGGAGCTGTCTTACTGCTTCTTGGAAGGAGAACTCCCTACCGACGATGAGATGGACGCAGCCTTGAGAGCTGCCGGGCTTCCTGCACGCTACACATCGAGCGACTTCTCTGAGAATCAGGCAGAGTGGGCAGACAAACTGGTGGGCGATACCTGTAAATGGCTCTTGACAAGCAACAATCCTGTTACTTGTAGGCAGAAGGATGGTACTGTGGTATATGAGAATGTGCGAGGCACAGACATACCACGTGTATTGCCACATTGCCGCGCCTTGGCACTCAACCTCAATTTCTTCACGGGCAAGGTGCCAAAGTGGATATTGTATCATCCTCACGCTGTGGAGTGGGTTCCAGAGACGATGGTGTTCAATCAGCAGCCTAAGGGTACGAATAGTATGGGACAGACCGTAGGATTCTCTAATATGGCAGAGGCTTCTTACAGTTATGACTACTACTATGGTAGCAAAGACCCTGGCAGCAACTCACAGGTTACAGGAGTGGCTTATCCACTTTATTATCGTGCCTATGTTTCCGCTGGTGACATTGATGAAACGGCTCTTTTGGCAAGATATAAGAATAGCAGAAAGGTAAGAAAGTAATATCCAGGGAATCCTGCGATGGCATCAAGGGATTTCTCATTACACATTTTTATATATAATATAGAAGCAAACAATGAAGAAAAAGTTTTTCTATATAGCAATGGTCGCCTTGGCGTTGACAGGTTGTGCTGACAGCCTTTCCGACGTTGATGACTCTGGCAAAAAATCGGAAATCAATATTCCTGCAGATGCAGAGGATGGCGAACTCCTGATCAAGTTTAGTCCTGAGATGAGCGACATCCTCGACCAGGCACAGATGAGCAAGACCCGTTCGGGCAAGGCTACCCGTTCGGGCATCCCTTCTACCGATGAGGTTCTAGACATCTTGGGCAGCTACAGCTTCGAACGCGTCTTCCCAGTGGATGACAAGACCGAGGCTCGCACTCGTGAGGCAGGTCTTCACCTTTGGTACACTGTAAAGTTTGACAAGGGTACCGACTTGAAGGCTGCAGCAGAGCGTCTGAATCAACTCGGCGAAATCTCCAAGGTACAGACCAATGGTCGCATCAAGCGTGCTTACAGTACAGATAGTAAGCGTATCTATCTCAATGAGAATGCGCTTAAGGCAAAAGCTGCGACCCGTGCTACGGCAGATGGCGAACCTAATGACCCGGGTTTTGCCTACCAGTGGCATTATCGCAACTTGGGAGCTGGCAACTATCAGTTTGAAAATCTCAATGCCAATCAGGCTGGTGCTGAGGCCGGTTGCGATGTCAACGCAGCCGAGGCGTGGAAGACTTGCACAGGCGATCCTTCCATCATTGTGGCAGTGCTCGACGAGGGCGTGATGTACACTCACCCAGACTTGGCTGCCAATATGTGGTGCAATCCAGGCGAAACTACGCAAGGTGCCAAGACAGATGGTGACGGCAATGGCTATGAGGGAGACCTCCATGGTTATAACTTCGTATCAGACAGCGGTGACATCACTTGGACAGATGCCAATGATACAGGCCATGGTACTCACGTGGCAGGTACTGTAGCTGCCGTCAATGGCAATGGCATCGGTGTATGTGGTGTCGCTGGTGGCGACGGTACGCCTAATTCCGGTGTGAAGATCATGTCTTGCCAAGTGTTCTCAGGCTCAAGCAGCGTTACTTTGGCGGGAGAGGCAAGAGCCATCAAGTATGCAGCCGACAATGGTGCTGTCATCTTACAGTGCAGTTGGGGTTACAACTCATCTGAGTCTAGTCTCATCGATGGCTATACTCCAGGTCCTGCTACCGAGAAGGAGTGGGCGGATACATATCCGCTGGAGAAGGAAGCATTGGATTACTTTATCCACAATGCCGGTTCGCCAAATGGTGTGATAGAGGGTGGTATCCCTGTGTTTGCCGCAGGTAACGAGTATGCTGCTAATCCTGCGTTCCCTGGTGCTTACTCTAAGTGTGTGAGTGTCTCCTCGGTGGCGGCAGACTATACTCCTGCTTGCTATACCGACTATGGCTCGCTTGTAACCTTGAGTGCTCCTGGCGGCGATTTGGAATACTATAGCAAGGTAGGCGAGGAAGACCAAGAGTATTGGGCCGAGACTTTAGAGCAGAAGGGTGCCGTACTCTCTACGATGATCCAGAATGGCAAACCTGCATATGGATATATGGAGGGTACCTCTATGGCTTGTCCTCATGTGTCGGGTGTGGCTGCTCTTGGTTTGGCTTACGCAGCCAAGCTGCACCGTCACTATCGTGCCGCCGACTTCATCAGCTTGATGAAGAAGTCTGTCAAGGATTTGGACAGCCATTATGCCAACGGTGCTACCAAGACTTTCTATTATAACCATACCACGGTTGGTGCTTCGCCAGAAGTTGTCAACCTGTCTAAGTACATCGGCAAGATGGGTGCAGGTTTGATAGATGCAGTGCAGCTCTTGAACCATATCAAGAACAAGGAGAATAGCTCTGACATGAAGTTGCCTAATATGTATGTTGCTTTGGACAAGGCTACGACTCTGAATCTGGCAAGTTATTTCGAGGGCGGCAATCAAGGTTATACTTGTGCGGTAGCAGATGCAAATGTTGCTTCTGCAACTGTCGTTGGTACAACCCTCATTGTAAAAGGTCTTTTCGTGGGTAGCACCACCATCACCATAACTGCATCCGACGGCACCAAGCAGACGGCGACCATTACGGTGCGCAAGAACGCAAGTGACAAGGGTTGGATGTAATGTGAAACATATTAGAATTAAAGAACAGAAGAAATGAAACATTTGATCAAGCTTTTCTCCCTGTTGGTGGTATTGCTTTTCGCTATGAGCTTCGTGTCTTGCAGCAGTGATGACGAGGAGCCGCAGGAGCAACCGCTTGCCGTGACGCCTGCCAACCTGGATGGTGTGTGGAAGATGGTTGCGTGGAACAACGGACAGCTGATGCCCGAGGGAACATATTGTTATGTGGTATTCCACCGCCGTGACAACACGATGGAAATGTACGACAACTTGAACAGCATGTATGCCCACTATACATCAGGTACTTTCTACGTGCAGCAAGATGCTTACCTGGGTTATGTTATCAACGGTACCTATGATAATGGTATGGGCGACTGGAACCAGTCTTATATAGTAAGTAACCTCTATCAGAGCGGTTCGATGGTCTGGACGGCCAAGGACGATGCGAGTGATGTTTGTATCTATCAGCGTGTCAGCGAGATTCCTGCCGAAATCAAGAAGGAAGCAAGCGACTTAGAGGAGGAATAAGACTTTATTCCCCAAAGTTGAATAAGCATAAAAAAGAGTTCTGCTTTTTACTGCAGAACTCTTTTTTATGCTTGTTTTTTTAGATGCCAATGGCAAACCGCTGTTTCCCATTGGCGTTATCGTCATATTGTTAGGCTTTTATTTCTTGACAACCACTTTCTTGGTGTTGCCGTTAGCCTTGATGATGTAAACACCACTACCCGAAATCTGGTTCACCTTTTTGCCGTCGATGGTGTAGATAGAAACAGGTTTTTCTGCAGTAGCCTCTACATTTGTAATTCCTGTAGCGGTAGGGTCGCCATAGCTCAACTTGGCTTGGCTGTCAGCTCGTACAACTCTGATGTAATAGTCTTTAGGACTTTCTGGAGTTGCAGATGAGTATGCAATGAATCCATAGGCGTTTGAGCCGTCAGACAATTCTACTTTATTCCAGGTAGGAGAACCACCAGCGTAAGAAATCTTATCAGTATCAAGACGTGGAGAAAGTTGTACTTCGAAGTCCTCGCCTGTAAGAACAAAGGTAGTCTCCGCCTCTGTTAACTGTGCCTTAATCCAAAGAGACTTCAACATAGATGTTTTTGATATGTCGACAGTCTTTCCCTTTTCGAGAACAAGAGGGTTGGACATAGCTTCTCCAACTTCCGGTTCTCTATTGACGAGAGTCAACTTCTTGCCTTGAACCTCATCGCTCATCTGAACCTGGATGTAAAGCTCGTCGCCAGCCTCTACTGTGATGATACCCTGGTATGCCTTGTTGTAACTGCCGTCAGAGTCTGCCATACTAACGACAGCATCAATGTCGTTCTTGGCAATGCCAATGAAGCTGCTATAGTCGAAAGGAGCATCGCATGAGAAGTCGACAATACCATCCTTGGCTACTTTGTATTTCAACCATAGGTTAGAAGTAGCCTCGCCTAAAGTATAGGTGTCGTCTGTTATCTCTATAGCTGTTGAGCGGACCTCGCCTGCCTCAAACTCTGTCTCGGCAAGTGAGAAGCTATCGTCTTTTTTCGTATCGCTGACAGTGATGATATAGGTCGTGTTAGCTTTAGCTTCAGTATAGAAGACATTGCCCTTTTGGTAAGTATCTGTTATGGAGCCAGACTTAGTGCTTGTAAACTCGACAGTTGTACCTTCGCTTGCTGTGATAGCAAGTTTGCCTGCCTTTGTTGTGGTATAGGTAAAGTACTCAGTCCCGTCAAAGTCGATGCTGTTGCTGCCTGCTACTGCATCCTTAGGGTTGGAAATCAATGAACCCTTCTCAGCGTCAGCGTATGAAACCTTGAGTGTGAGAGGAGAGCTCTCGTTGGATGTAACAATCAGGTAGTATTTTTGCTCGTAAGTCTTGCTCACATCTCTCTTGATGATGCCATTTTCCATCTTTGTTGCTCCCCAGGTGCCGCTACCTGTATTGACATAGGCTGATGAACCTTCACTCAAGTCTGTTGCAGATTCTACAACGAGGAACTTGTTGGTGTTGGCTGGAACTGTGATGCTATAGTAATAAGTACCTTTTGCTCCAGGCATTGTTATGGATGGAGTAGGAGTGGCGTCTGTTATTTCTACAGGGATGGCAGTGTCAAGAGTCTCGCCTGGCTGATAGTCTTCCATCGTGCAGTTGAGGATTTCTTCACTGCTTGTTGCGGTCTTCTTGTCTACAACAATGTAATAGGTATAGTAAGTTGATGTAATCTCTGTACGTACATTATAGCTTCCTGCTTCTGAACGACCTCTGGCATTATTTCCGCTTTCGGCGTTAAGTTTGTTCATGTAAACGCTTACCTGTCCGCCTTCTGGTGTCGCATCGCTTGAAAGGTTGAGATAGCCTGCGTGTGGAGCTTTATAAGTGAAGTAGTACTTGCCAGCTGCTGCAGGAATCTTGTTGGAAGCGCCCTCTTCCAAAGCAAACGGTGCATCGATAGAACCTGGGGTAACCTGTACTACCTCTGAGGTTGTAGTAAAGAACGGAACGGATACATTTGTGAAGTTGATGGTGTATGTCGTGCCTGCTTCTGTGTCGATGCTAAAGGTTCTTTTGCTGTTGGCGAGAACTGCTGTAATGGTTTTCCCGTTAACAATGGCAGTTGATACGTTTTGGGCTGTTTGGATACGCAACTGTCCGTCTTCTTTTGCAGTATATGTGGTATAGACATTGTAACGGTCAGTGAAAGTTGGATTGCCAAATGTCTGTGTTTCGCCAAGTTTGATGGTTGCTGGAGAGACTTCTGTGAGTCCCTCTCCCAAACCTGTAGCTTCTTCCAGGCCAAGGCTAAAACCTGCCTCGCCCACAGCTTCTTCTATCATAAAGATATATGTCTTTCCTTTTTGGAAAGCATACATTTTTCCTGACCAGTCGGATGTGAATACACCTGTAATAGGGGTTAAGTCATCTCCCTCTCCTTTGATGGAGACAGTGGGATGGTCAACTTCGCCAATTGGAGTTATAGTAGCCACGTAATCTTTGTCTGCTGTATAAGTCCAATAAAGGTTTGATTTACTTGTTATCGTATAGGTATTGTCGCCACTTTTAGCAGAAAGGGCAGTTTCTGTACTGGTTTGTGCCATGGCAGAAGAGGCGAGGCACAACGCTGCTGCGAAGAGTAAAGTTTTTCTCATACACATTTTGTTTGTTAAAAGTTTGTATTGCAAATTGTAAGCAAAAAGAACGCCTTTGGAGGCATCTGTTTGCTGTATCGGTGGCAAAGATAACAAAATATCCTGAAATAGGCAAGGATATTAGACGTTTATTTTCTGTTAGGAAGAAAAATGTGGATTGTTGATGCTTTTCCAAAATAAAATCGTACCTTTGCCACATCTTTGATATAAGATATATGCTATTTGTGTTTAAAAATGTAATGTAAGCGATTCATGACAGATAAGTTCTATTCCATCATATTGACCTTCCTCTTTGTATTCTCCTGGATGGGAATGCAAGAAAGTAGGGCGCAAGAGCTGCTTCGGTTTGACCATCCGCTCATTGACGCAGGCACGATGACAGAGGATGATGCACCTCGCACTTTTACCTTCGTGGGGAAGAACGTGAGCCAGCAGGTACTGCACGTCAAGCAAGTAAAGACCTCGTGTGGATGTACCAAGCCCAATGTCATTGGCGATGTGCTCCAACCAGGTGATACTTGCCAAGTGCAACTTACCTTTACGCCTCTCAACTATCCTGGCACAATCAATACTGGTGCTTTTCTCTATCTCGCCGAGGTAGAGGGGCAACCGGCTGTAAAGTTGGCTTTGTCGGGTAGGGTGTTGCCTAGTGCTGATACTTGGTATCGCTTTCCGCATAAGATGGGGGCACTTAGATTGAAGCAAAACAAGATGAGTTTCGAAGAAGTTGGTGCAGACAAGCAACCTTCGCTACGTATCCTGTGTGGCAACAGTGGGGATAAACCGCTCCGCATTACCAGTCTCTTGTTGCCGCCATACGCTAAACTACATACCGAGCCCGAGGTGATAGAGCCGGGAGAGGAAGCAGACCTGGTGGTAACTATTTTAGGCGACAAGATTCCTGCGATGGCGAAGGAAACTTTTTCTTTTCCTGTTATCCTGGAGGGGTTGGATGCCAGACCGTCCGACCGTACCATTCTGGTGAATGTGCATCGTAAGTAGTAATTCTGAAAGTAAAATAAGTAATGCATTCTAATATACCCATATTGACGATAACTGGTTCCGACAGCACGGGCGGTTCGGGCGTTCAGGCAGACATCAAGACGATTTCCGAACTGGGCGGCTATGCCGTCTCTGCCATCACCAGTATCACCGTGCAGAATACCTTGGGCATCCAGGAATTCTTCGACATTCCTGCCGAGATTGTGTCCGGGCAGATAGAGGCCATCATGAACGATATCCAGCCGAGCATAGTGAAGGTGGGCATGATTCGCAAGGTGGAGACCCTCAATGTGGTCATCGATGCCTTGGTCAAGTATCGTCCCGAATATGTCGTCTATGCTCCATCCATCTGGTCGAGCAATGGCGAGGCACTGATGTCGGAGAATGTGGTCACGCAGATCAAGTATCGCCTGTTGCCCCTCTGTTCCGTCATTGTGGCGAGAAAGAAGGAGAGTGATATCATTCTGCAAAACACGGGTAAACTGCGCATGGCGGAAGACCGGGGACTGAACGTATATCGGCTTGACAATGCCAATTCTCATGGTCTTATCAATCGCTTTTCTTCTGCCCTGGCAGTCTATCTTAACCAGAATAAGGGAATGGAGGAGTCACTGCGTATGGCACAGGATTTCATCAATGTGGAGCTGGCGAGGGAGAGCAACCTGCAGGGTAGAAGCTCGGAACTCTTCAACCAGTTCATCTCGCAGGTCAACAACTTCTGCCGTACCTACAGCGACGTGCGCTTCTATGCCGAACAGCTCAATGTGAGCGGCCGTTACCTCGCCCAGGTTACCCGCCGTATGTCGGGCAAGACGCCCAAGGCAATCATTGATGAATATATCGTGAAGGAGATAGAGCGCGAGTTGTCTACTACCACGCATACGGTGCAGGAAATCGCCCACCGTTTCGGCTTCTCCTCACAGGCCCACCTCTCCAAGTTTTTCAAGAAGATGAGGGGCATCACGCCTTCGGAGTTTAGGCGTAAATGTATGCATATATGACTTCTTGAGATTTTTTAAGACTTTACACTTTTGGGAATTTACCGTATATATTCGGGAATGCGCCTTTGCACAAACTGACGCAAAGTTTGCAATTATCAGAACTTCTTTCCCTTGTTTGCCCAGAAAACACTTCCTTTGCAGCCGTAAAACATTAAAATAATAGGATTATGGCAGAAAATAGACAAGAATTGAACCGCAACTTGGCTCAGATGCTCAAGGGCG
>CAVDKC010000012.1:0-33368 GCA_963609615.1 Oribacterium sp. | reverse complement strand
GCTATATATATAAGGTACGCGCAAAGAAGGATGCCGGCAACGAGGGCTTCCTCGTTATCTTCAACTATGTGGACAAGAACAACTACTGCTGGCTGAACCTCGGCGGCTGGAACAACACCCAGCACGGCATTGAGAGCATCGTGAACGGCTCGAAAGCACAGATAGCCACTTGCGCAGGAAAGATAGAGACAGGCAAATGGTATGACATCGAGCTGAAGATAGTAGGCGACAGCATCTTCGCCAAATTGGACGGCAAGGAAATCTTCGCCACTAAGTTGAAGGCGAACACCCAGCCTGGCATCTTCTCCACCGCCACACTCGATGAGAAGACGGGCGAGGTAATCCTGAAGATTGCCAACACCAGCACCGAGCACACTACTGCCAAGGTGAACCTCAATGGCAAGAGCATCTCTGACGGCAAACTCATCCGCCTCTCTGCCAAGAACGGTCTAGAGGAGAATACCATCGACAACCCAACCAACGTTTATCCAGTGGAGACATTCATCACCACCCAAAAGAACGGCGTTGAGGTCGAGGTGCCAGCCAACTCGCTCAACATCTTGAGATTAAAGTAATCAAGAATGATAAAATCGACATTTTTGAATAGTTGATAGATAGTTAGTTAGAAACAAGAAGGCGGCAATCTGCGCGATGCAGGTTGCCGCTTATGTTTTTAATTGAGCAAGAGGAGGATGATCAAGATACAGAGAAGGATTATTCGAGCGTCAGCCAGCCATCGGCTGTCCAGTTGATTTTCTTCTCCACAAGGACGCTGGCACCGTTTTTCTCCACGCTGTAGCCATGACAGAAGAAACGGTCGCCATCAGGAAAACTATAGGCGGAGCAATGCCCCATCGCCTCAAACTCCTTCTTGTCGCCTTCGAGAATCAGGGTGCCACCACCCTCTCGCATATCCTTGCCCTCCTTGTCGAGGTAAGGACCAGAGACTTTCTTGCTCCTGCCCACAGCCACACGATAATTGCTCTTGATGCCTCGGCAACAGTAGTCCCAGCTCACAAAGAGATAGTAATATTCCCCATGCTTCATGATGAACGGAGCCTCGATGGCATTAGGACCGGCAAACCGGCTCGTGGGATTAGGTTCTGCCAAAGTATCACCCATAGCATGACGGCGGGCGATGGTCATTGGCTTTGCACCTTTCTTTACATGCATCGTCTTCTTGTCTAGCGGTATAAGCTGGATGCCGTCCCAGAAGGACCCCCAAGTAAGCCAAGGCTTGCCCTTCTCGTCTATCACAAAATTAGGGTCGATGGCATTCCAGTTGTCTCTATCACCCTTAGAAGCAACGAGGCATCCCTCATCCTTCCATCCATCGGTATTCGCCAACGAGGTATTGCTCAGCAAGCCGATGGCAGAGGTGTTCTTGCCAAATGTAGAGCAGGAATAGGCCAAATACCACTTGTTCTTATACTTGATGACATCGGGAGCCCAGATATGAGCCTCAAAGCCAGGCACACTGTCGTGCGTCCAAGCTGGTATCTTCCCGTTCGGGAGAACACCTTCCCGGGCGATTGTCCAGTGCTTGCGGTCGGCAGAGGTCATCTGCGTGATGCCGTGCCCCGTGCAATAGAGATAGTACTTGCCCCCTTCGTAGGCCATCACAGGATCGTGAACCATCGGTGTCTCTACCACCGTCTGGGCATTTACAGCAGGAGCAGCAATCATCATTGCTGCTCCCAAAAGTATCTTAGATAATTTCATCTTCTCAAAAAAAAGATTTACTTGTTTACAAATTTCTTTCCGTTTACTATTACTACGCCCTTGTAGTTCTTGTCTACCTGCTGACCTTCTACATTATACCACTTGGCATCAGCCTGCTTCTGGATGATGACAGCGTTGTCGATACCTGTTGGTACGAGAGAAGAACCGTCGATGTAAGAATTCTCGCCAGTGAAGAATACATTGACCTGAGAAGGCTTACCAGTGAGTGTCTTGCTGTAAGAATAGTTGTATACCTTCTTGGAGGTCGTTGTAATGGTAGAAGTCATCTTAAATACACCAGCGGCAGTTAGTTCTACGACCATATCTACCAAAGAGCCATTCATGTCGGCTACAAAGGTAGTCCAATTGAAATCATTGACACAACCGGTATTGCTCCATGCAACATTCTCAAAATTGTCATTACGCAGCATGACCAGCCTTGTGAAGCCGTCTGCATCATGCGCCACATTAGAGACGCCAAGTACCCAACTCTTGTAATTGTCTGTAGCAACGGTATAATTATAGAACTTGAACTCTATTTTCTTACCTGCCATCAATGTATAATCAGCAGAGAGATTCGTATCATACCCCATGCTTGTATTCTTCGTAGCAGATTCCGGATAGTACACTGGAGTCGTCTCCTCAGCATCGGCATCGATGTTCAGCGTATAGTCCTTGGTATACTCATAGCCATCCTTGGCAATGGTCATGGTCATCACCACCTTTCCCTTACCTCTTACGGTTCCATCATCTTCCAACACAGAAGTATCGCTCGATTTCCATGAGACGATAGTACCGAGATGGCCTGCAGTAGGTAAGGTTGGCTTGGCATTCAAGGTTGCGCCATCGCTGAAGGGAATCATCTGCTTATCAAGCGTATACTTGATGGCAGCCTTGGCATCTGCCTTGCTTCCCCAGATGCACAATCCGCGTGTCTGCAAGCTGGCACCGCCCGATGTGGCCAAACCGCTCGAAGAACTGAGGGCTGTAAAGCAGAGAGCCTTGATGTCGGTATAATCGATGGTCTGCTCGGTGAGTACACCCTTGAACGTCACGGTGCCATTGCCTGTAGCTGCCCCCTTCAGGGTCAGGTTGATATAACTGGTTCCGCTCACCAGTTCCCATTTACCCGTATAGTCGCCCGTCACCGTACCATCGGCATTAAGATGGATATCGACAGGTTTCTCATACTCCTTGGCAGCAGTGTTCTGGCGATAAGGATGAGCCATCAACTGGTAATCGCCCTCTACCTCACTGGCTGTATAGAGTTGTCGGCTGGCAATCTCGTCATCGGTAACTGTCTCCCCGCTAAACTCGTAAGGAGAAGCCACGAGCCAACCGTCCTGATTAACAAAGAGCTGATGCACACGCACCTGGTGTCCCTCCGAACCGTCATTGAAACGAGTGTGGTAAACCAGCAAGGCACGGTTCTTGTGGTCTACGATGGCAGAGTTGTGTCCCTGTGCGAGTTCTGCTGTAGGCATCGTCTCCCACTGATAGTTGCCAAAGAGCTTCACACCCTCATCACGCTTGGCATCGGCACCAAAGTTGAGGATATACTTATTGTACAGGGCACCGATGCCCGTAGAGGTCAGGCAGTCCTTGTAGGGGCCATCCGGTTTTGCCGAACGGAACACACGCATCTGATAGCCGCCTGCGGCAGTCAATCCTCCATAACTCATGAAGAGATAGTAGTACTTGCCCACTTTCTGGATATAGCTAGCCTCGCCAGACACATAATAGCCACCGGCTATCTTCTTGCCGAAATAGGGGTCGCTGGTGCAAGCCGCACTGTATGAGCCTGGAGTGACAGTCTCCCCGTTCTCTTGGTAGGGGAAGGTGTACGTATAGTCGCGAAGTCCATTCTCGGGATTCAGGCGAATCATAAAGATGCCACCCGACCATGAACCGTAGCTCATCCAAAGGTTGTCATCGTCATCATAGAAGACGCAGGGGTCGATACAGTTGGGCCAAAAACTTCCCCAATTGCTGGAGGAAGGCACTGCATAGCGCGCAGGAAGCGTAGTGCAGCCCGTGGCAATAGCGAGATCTGTATTCTTCCAGTCGTTTGTTGCTGCATAGCCATTATGTCCAAAGCGTCCGGAGAAGCCACTGCAAACCACCGGTCCTTGATACACCCAGGGGCCCTCCAAGTCATCCGACGTGAAGCAAACGATGGTAGAGCACCAATAGTTGCCATTCAGACTCATATACATACACCATTTCTTCATGGTTTTGTTGTAGACGATATCTGGTGCCCACTGCATACCCAGCACTGCATCGGATTGCTGTTTTCCATCCAGCAGTCCGCTATACTGCCAACCATGGGCATCGAAGTTGCCGAAGTCCACTTCTTCACCCTTATAATTCTTCACCTTTTTGACAGCATGGGTACTGTAAGCATCCTTATAGTTGACGGCCTTTCCATTCACGTCGGCGAAGAGGCTATTGCTGGTACCTGTGTTTTCTTCACCCGTCTTGAATGTACTCCAAATCTGGTAGTTGCCCGTGGCGTAAGTCTTCGCACGTCCCAGATGGGAACCATAGATATAATACTTGGGATTGGCAGTAGAACCTGTCACATCCATCACGATAGAGGGGTCGTGTACGCTAATGCGTCCATCATAGCTCTTGCCAGCATACGCCCCCACCAAGTCGGCATCAGTGACCGCGGTCTGTGCCATCGCCCCTATAGCCATGAGGCTCATCAGAGAAAGTAAAGTCCTTTTCATCTTGCAAACTTGTATTGTAAATATTGATTGTTGATGTCAAAACCGAGGAAGGCCTATGGTGTTTCCGCCATAGACCTCACCTCTAAATTATATCATTGTTATCGACAAATGCTACTCGCCCGTAGACTCACCACCTTCGGCAGTATCGTCTTTCTTTGCCTCTGAAAGTTCCCAACCTGGGTTCTGACCTAAGTTTGTATTCTTCTTGTAAGTGTCGTCTGGCACTGGGAAGTAATAGTTCTTAGGGCTGGCGAACGCACGGGTAGGATGAGTATTATCGCTGCGATAAGTATACACCTGGCTCTCATCTGGAGTTACCACCACGCTATAGATGTTGTAAACCTGCTTGTAACGTGGCAAGTTCTTCTCAGAAGAAGCAGTCTTTCCCTCAAACAACTTCCAGCGACGCTCGTCGAAGAAACGATGGTCCTCGAAGGCCAACTCGATGCGGCGCTCGTTCTGGATGCGCTCACGGAGCTGTTCCTTGGTCATCCCAGAATAAGCTGGCATGCCTACACGGGCACGTACCTGATTGACATACTGGTAAGCCTGGTCGGTCTGCCCTGCCTCATTCAATGCCTCAGCTGCATTCAGCAAGATTTCCGCATAACGGAAGATAGGACAAGCATGAACGTTGTTGGTAGGGTTCTTGAAGCTCATGTTGTAGACAAACTTCTTGGAGTAGTATCCTGTTGTGGTTCCACCGTGAAGAGCTTGATAGTCGATACCGCCAACCGATACGTCCACCGCACGTTCCTCGTCCTGTGTCTTGTCACCCCAGATACTTCCCTGATGGAAGATGGTCTGCTCCAAACGTGGGTCACGGTTGGAATAAGGATCCTGGTCGTTGTAAGTAGGGTCTTGGTCGATAGGAAGACCGTTCTTCGTCTCGTAGGCATCTACCAAATTTTGGGTAGGATTGGTACGCCCCGTAGAGTTTACGTTACCAGAGAATCCGCAAGGCGTATTGTACAACTCAAGCGCATTTGTAGTCCACTCAGAACGGCTAAGGATGTACTCCGGGTTCAAGTGAGGAGTGGTGGTGAAGCACTTGTAGTAGTTCTGGTTGATGTCATTGTCGTCTGTGGTATAGAGCTTGTATGGATTACTGCTGCTTGCATTCTTGTTGATGAAGTCGAGTGCAGCCTGTGCAGCCTTCTGCCACAATGTTTGGTCACCACTAGGATTGTTGAGTGGAGATGCCAAATAGAGCAGAGCCCTAGATTTCAAGGCATAAGCGGCAGCACCGTTTGCACGTGCCCAATTCTCGTTCTCATTGCTATAACGGAATGGGAGCACGTCCTTCACTGCATCACACTCATCAGCCACCCACTGCAGAGCCTCAGCCGCAGAGGTACGACCGATAGTAGCAGCCTCTGTATTATCCAACACATGATCTTCAATAGGCACAGCACCGAAATAACCGATCATATCAAAATGGAGCATGGCACGGATAAAGCGAGCCTCAGCCACATTACGGTCGTAGAGGTGATTGTCGTCGCCTGCCTTATCGGCATTTCCAAGCACGCTTTCACGTGCCTTTGCAATGAAATCGTTGCACACACGGATACCCTTCAGGTCATTGGTCCAGTAGTTAGTAGCAAACCAATGGTTCTTTGCATCATAGGTATCGTTCAACACACTGTGATAATAATGTACATTCCAATATGAGAGAGCATTGTCTGTCATACAGTCACGAGAAGCAGCCCGGTACTGACCGTCGGTATAGCCCTGAAAGGCATCAGGCAAGTAGGTGTAGGCGTTTGCCAAGACACCACGTGTACGGTCGTAGTTGCTATAGATGTTCTCATCAGTATAAGTCAAGTCGACTTCCTTGTCGAGGAGGTCGCTGCAGGAGGTCATCCCTCCCGCAGCCAACATCGCCAACGATATATTTACTAATAAAATCTTTTTCATGATTCTTTAATGCTAAAATTGATTAGAAACCAATATTGATACCAAATGTAAACGACTTGGTCTTTGGATACCACCAGCAGTAGCTCATTGGCTTCTCTGGGTCTACGTCATCTGGCAAGCTGCTGAATGTCGCAATGTTGTAAGCGCTGAAGTAGATACGGCACTTGGTCATCCACAACTTGGAAATCCACTTCGTTGGCAACGAGTAACCTACCTCGATGTTACGGATAGACCAGAAGTTACCATTGCGTACCCAGATGTCGTTCTGGTAAGAACCTGTAGAACGGTCTGAATCTACTGCATCAAATCCGTTGTACACCGGACGTGGATAAATTGCGTTTACGTTACGAGGGTCTGAAGGGTCGTCGGTATAGTAACCCCAAGCCTTGGTTACCTCGTGGGTACCCATGTTACTCCAACCGCTGTAGCTGATAGCCGGTGAGAGGAATACGGAACGGCGGAGGTAAGCATTCACAATCATGCGAGCGTCGAAACCCTTGTACTCAAAACCGAAGTTGAAAGTAGGTATCAACTCTGGGATGATGGTGTAAGAGTCTGGCACCATATCCTTGGAGTCGATGACACGGTCACCGTTGATATCCTTGAATACGGCTGTACCCAACTGCTGTGCACCATTAGAGAAGCTATTGTATGGATACTTCTCTGGATGGTCGATGGCATCCTGCTGAGAGGTAGCGATCAGGTTAGGGTCGGAAGCCCATTGGTCGAACTTATAGATATTCCATCCACCCACTTGGTTGGTACCTGTCTGAGCCGTCTCATAGAGTGAGGCTACAGAAGTATTGTCATAGATTCTATGCCCTGCCTTGCGCTGCCACTCTACATCAGGTTCGGTCTCGTCGATGTCAGTAATCTTGTTGGTATTGAAGGTGAGCTGCCCCTCGATAAAGTACTTGAAGTCCTTGCCGATATTGCCGCGATGGCCGAGCACAAGCTCATATCCGTGACTCTCTACCTTACCGTATGAATCCTGTGCCACTGGCACACCGAGGATGGTCTCCGGGATAGTAGAACGAGATACCAAAATATTGGAACGCCACTCCTTGAAGATATCGAAGCTACCATAGAGTTTCTTGTTCCAGAGATCCCAGTCGACTCCTACGTTTACCATCTTGGAGATTTCCCACTTGCTGTTGGCGTTACCTGTCTTAGACTCGGCATAGCCATTAATCCATGTAGCGTTGTAACCAAAGCCATAACCTGTGGCTGAGCCATAGATACTCTGGTAAGGATAACGACCGGCACCTGTGGTAGACTGACCTGCAGTACCGTATGAAGCCCGAATCTTCAAGAGATCCACAAAACCGAGTTTCTTCATCCAAGACTCCTCAGAGAGCACCCATCCTAGAGAAGCCCCCCAGAAGGTTCCCCAACGATCGTCTGGCGTGAAGTTGTCACTGCCCATACGTGACAAGTTGACCGATGCGATATACTTGTTGGCATAGTCGTAGGTACCAGCAAAATTGTAAGCCAAATAGCGGTTGGCAGACTCGCTGCCTGATTCCTCGTTACGATAATAACGGGCAAATGCCTTGGCGTCAATATTGTGCTTACCGAAGCTGTTCTTATAGCTTACGCCACCATACATATTGAAGTTATAGTAGTACTCACGCTGATTGGCAGAAGGATTGCTCAATGCTGCATAAGTGGTATAACGTGTATAGGTGAAGTCCTTGACATCTGTTACCTTGAGGTTATCATAGTCGTAGTTCCAAGAGTTTATCTGGTGGGTCTGTGTAGCCTGGAAGGTCTCGTAAGCATCGAAACTGATAGTGCCAAACAAGCCCAAACCCTTCAACACAGGGCTCAAGTCGTACTTCGCATTGATGGTAGAGTACAAGTTACGACGACGGTTCTTCTCCAAACCTGAACCACCCAAGTAGCGCACAGGGTTATTAGCAGTAGATGAAGAGTAGATGCTACCGTCTGGGTTGTGTGTAGGAGCCATTGGGTTAGCCTCGATTACACCGAAGGTCACGAGGTTGAACACACTCTCGGTAGGCTGCTTGATATTGTCGATACGACCGCCCAAGTCAACGGATACGTTCAAGTACTTGGAAACGTCTATATCGATGTTAGAACGGAGGTTCCAACGGTTCAGCACATGCTGGGTACTGAAGTTATCGTTCATCTCGGTACCTGCAGTATTCCACATACCCTCTTGGCGCAAATAAGAGAAGCTCACATAGTAACGGGCACGCTGGTTGCCACCGCTCAACTGCAAGTTGGTACGGTACTGAGGAGCAGAGCTGCGATAAAGTTGGTCTGCCCAAGATGTATTGAAATACTGATACTTGCGAATATCATCATCGGCGAATGTACCGCCATCGCACACATACTTGTAGTTGGCAAGCTGCTCGTTGGTATACAGGGGGTCCAGGCCGCTCAGGTAGCGCACCTGGTTACGGGTCATCGCCATATTGTAGGAGTTCTGCACCTCCATCTTGTTGGCGAGTGTCTGAAAACCGATTTCCTGCGTGAAGTCAATCTTGGTTTTGCCTGCAGCACCACGCTTGGTGGTTACCATGATGACACCGTTGGCACCACGCATACCATAGATGGAAGAAGCTGCGGCATCCTTCAATACCGTGATGCTCTCGATAGGGAAGGCATCGAGGAAGGAGAGGTCACGCTCCACATTGTCTACGATAATCAGTGGCGAACGGGCACTCTGGTTGGTGGTACGGATACCACGTACGAAGAGGAAGCTCTCCGACCATCCCGGCTCGGAAGACCACTCGTAAGTCTCCACACCATTGAGGGTAGAGGTAAAAGCATTCTGAAGGATAGTGACAGGGTGTTTCTGAAGTTCCTCGCCCGTTACCACCGAACGCGAATCGGTCAAGGTCTTTTTCTTCTGCTGCCCGAAAGGCACAGGAGCCATATACTCATACTCATCTATATCATCCTCCATCTTGATGACATAAGTTCCATCAAAGGTGGTCACCTTCTCCTGTACATTTTTATAACCAATACTGGAAACACAAATCTCATCGCTTGAAGTTACCTTCTTCAAGGTAAAGTAACCATCCTTGTCGGTGATGGCAATACGGCTTTCCTCAGCTACATTGACAACAGCTCCAGGGATTGGGTCACCCTGGCTGTTGACGATTCGGCCTTTGAGCACCTGCTCCTGCGCAAAAGTAGCAGTTGCGGCACAGAGAAGTGTGCTCACCATCAATACTCTGCTTGATGATGACACCTTGTTATATATGTTCTGAATATTATTCATACGATTCTATACTTTAAAAGAGTTATTCTTTCCAACCATCGTTCTGGAAGTCCTGTCCTATCTTCCATATCTCTGTCTCCGGGATAGGATAGAGATAGAACTTATCCAGCCACTTGCGGGTCTGTGCCACCTTACGGGTGATGGTTCCGTCAGCAGCTACGTCTACTCCATAGATGTCACGGCCAAGAGCCTCACCTGCCACATTCCAACGGCGTACATCCCACCAGCGGTGCTCCTCGAATGCGAGTTCGATGGTGCGCTCCTTGTGGATGAAGTTGCGCATGGCGGTCTGGCTATTCAGGTCTGCACGGTCAGACACATTTCCGATGATACCACCACGATGGCGAATCTGGTCGAGCAAATCACAGACCTGAGCCTTGTTGCCAGCATAGTCTGCCTCGTTCAAAGCCTCGGCATAGTTCAGAAGAATCTCGCTATAAGTGAAAATCTTCCACAGACGCTTGGCTGTACCGCCATGGTTACTGCTCAAGATAGTCTCAGGAATGTACTTGCGTACATAATAACCGGTAGGTGTAGCATTCTGGTTGCCGATAGGATTGTCGCGATGACCGTAAATCACATCAATGACATTGGTCTTGGTACTGGTAGCCTGTCCCCACTCCACCCCTTGATAGAGAATGGTGGAGGCAAGACGCGGATCACGGTCTTTCCACATGTTCTGGTCGGTATAACCGCTCTCCTCATTGACGGTAGGCTTTCCATTGGTATACACAGGAGCACCTGTTGCATCATACTGGGTAAATGGTGCCGAACCATCTTCCATATCATACATATCCACCAGGTTCTGGCTTGGGCAAAGACCGCCCTGACCACCTTCACCTACAGGAGTATCTGTAGAGATACTACTCCAACCGATAGCTGGGTCATTGCGGAAGAAGATAACCTCAGGATTCTGGTCGGTATAGGTAGTGAGAAGCCAAGCATTGTTGTAGGCTGTCACACCTCCGTTGGTACGGGTCTCCAACTTATAGTTGGCGCCGAAATCGCTGATGAATCCCTGTGCTGCATCGGCAGCTTGCTGCCAGGTGATACCGCTCTGAGCCGAGAATCGAGGACTTGCCATATAGAGCATCATGCGAACATAGAGAGCACGAGCAGTAGGCTGGTTCACTTCACCTGCATAGGTTGCATTGTTGGTCTCGTCGTATGTTTTCAGACCAGCCTCACATTCCTTTACCTCTTTGAAGAGATAGTCCATGAATGTTTTGAGATCAGGGCGTTCTGTATAACCCGTCAAGAGATCACCATTAGGATTAAGTTCAGTAGTTACCAATGGCACAGGACCATAGCGGAGGAACAACTCCCAGTAGAAGTAAGCACGGAGGAAGCGGGCCTCGGAGATAAAGTTTGCTTTCTGTGCGTTGTAGATGTCCTCACTCTTGTCTGCAGGACGCAGCGTGTTGAGCGTATCAGCCTCCAAGGTAGCTATGGTGATGTTACACTTACGGATGCCACGATAGCGACTCTCCCAGGGAGAAGTAAGCTCAGCAGCTGCACCCGAGCCATAATAGTTACCTATATTAAATGTGGTACGTGTACCAGATGTACCGATACTTGACTCAGCCAAGTCGGTGGCAGCATCCAGCCATGAGCTATTGATGCGGTTGGCACCATTGAGGAGGAAGTTGTAGGTATCGTTGTGGTTCTGCTCTATCATAGTGAAGTCACTCAACACCTCTTCCTTGGTCAGCTCATTACTTGGCTGCTTATCGAGGAAATTGCCGAAGGCATCCTCGCAGGAGGTGAGCGTCATAGCTCCCATCGCAAGTGCCATAGCAAATATACTATATTTCTTCATTTTTCCAATCGTTTTGAATGTTCTAGAATTAGAATACAACATTGAAACCTACGTTGACTGTCTTCAAGAGAGGATAACGGTTGGAGCCGTTGCTCTCTGGGTCAACCAAGCCGTCGAGATGATCCCAAGTAAACAAGTTGTTGGCATTGACATACAAGCGAGCGTTGCTCATGCCGATGTGCTTTATTAGCTCCTTGGGGAAGGTATAGCTCAACTCGATGTTCTTCAAGCGAACGAATGCACCGTTCTTCAGGAAGAATGAGTTCTGGCGCTGGTTATGGTCACCGTTGCTACCATAATGGAGCAATGGATACTCTGCGTTAGCCAAGTTCTCGCTCTCGCTCAGATTGGGGTTCCAACGCTTCAAGTGGATGTCCTTTACCTTGCCATTGTTCATAAAGGCAAACATGGCATCGCTGTCATAGTAGCGGGATACGTGGTCTACTCCCTGGAACATCACCTCGAAACCGATACCCTTGTAGTTGGCACCGAGTGTCAGAGCGTATGTATTCTCTGGAATATCGCTGTAGCCGATGAAGGTCTCGTCACGGTCATCGATGAAGCCGTCGTTGTTCATATCCTTGTACTTCAAGTCACCTACCTGCACTGTTCCGTAGGTAGATACCGGGAAGTCTGGATTATCGAGGTCTGCCTGAGTTACGAAGCCCTCGCATACCAAACCGAAGTACTGGTTGATAGGGTGTCCCTCACGCTTACGGTATGAAGTCTTGTAAGCTGCCTCGTCCATGCTCTTTATCTTGTTGGCTGCATGTGAGAAGGTAGCACCGATATTATAGGTGAAGTCCTTGCCGATGTGGTTGAAGTGATGGAGTTCTAGCTCGTAACCCTTGTTCTGGGTCTTACCCAGGTTACCGGCTGCCATGGTTACCCCCACCCACTGTGGACGACTCAAGTACTCGGTCAAAATGTTGTTACGATTCTCCACGAAGTAGTCGAAGTTACCTGTCAACAAACCATTAAACAAACCGAACTCCAAACCGACATTAAACTTCTTGGCACGCTCCCATGTCACACCATAGTTAGGATACTGGCTCTCATAGATACCAGTCTTACCTGTGTTACCAAAGTAGTAGTCGTTGCTTATCTGGTTCCACTTCTCCTCATAAAGGAAGCGCTGCGATACACCGTTGACGGTATATACATCATTACCCACCTCACCATAAGAAGCACGGATTTTCAGGTTGTTCAACCAGTTCTCTGTGCTCTTCATGAAGTTTTCCTGGGTGATACGCCAACCCAAAGAGAAGGCTGGGAAGAAACCGAAACGCTTGCCCTTCATAAAGTTCTCTGAACCGTTGTAACCTACGTTCACCTCAGCGAGGTACTTGTCATCATAACCATAGGTAACACGACCTACGAGACCCTGATAACGCTTAGCCAACTCTGAGTTGTAACGATAGTCGTTCTGGTTGTAAAGCACCATACCAGTCACATCATTCTTGCCAAACTTGCGGGCGTAGTTGATCTGACCTTCCATATAGAGTTTATAGGTGGTAGAAGAGCTCTTGCTGTATGCCAAGTCGCCATCTGTATTGTACTTGGTATAGGCATCTACACTGGTATAGTTGGCACGGTCGTTCAACTCGTATGTGGCGAACGTTGCACCGAAAGTCTTCTTGTAGTAAGAGTCATAGTCGAATGAAACCATACCGCGCACTGAGAGACCTGGTGTCAACCAGTCCATCTTGTAGTCGGCAATGAAGTTGGTCTCATTGATGGTATTGGTTCCCTTATAGTATCCACCCTTGGCAAGGGCAGCCACTACGTTGTCTTGATAAACGGCTGTACCACCATAGAGAGTTTTGGTGCTCTCACCGTTCTGTACCTCATAAGATACAGGGAAGATCCAACCTGGGGTATGGTTGATGCGAGCGAAGATGTCGTAGTTGGTAGAGCTCTCGCTGGTATTGGAACCATGACGGTTCTCAAAACGAGTACCGAAGTTTACGCTGAACGTCAAGTCCTTGGAAAGGAAGAAGTCCATGTTGGCACGGAAAGCATAACGGTTGTAGCCAGGGCTGGAAGAGTTGCCGTATGTATCCTGGCTGAGGTTCTTGATGAGAGAACCCTGGTTGTACATTTCACCGGATACATAGTAGCGCATACGCTTCGTACCGCCACGTACACTTACATTATAGCGCTGAGAAGGAGCCCAATTGTTGAGCACCTCGTCATACCAGTCTACATTCGGATAGAGAAGGGCGTCGGCACCGCTCAACTCGCCGGCGCAGCTCTTGCGATACATCTCCAGGTCGGAAGCAGAGTACTGTGAAGGCAGTCCGTCATTCTTCAAAGCCTCCTCCAAGAGAGTTACAGAGTCGTAGGAGTTCAAGTAGTTGGGCTTGCGGGTAGGAGTACCCCACATGAAGTTACCCGTTACGCTCACCTCTGGCTTCATGTCCTTACCACGTTTGGTGGTAACGAGGATGACACCATTGGCACCACGCACACCGTAAACAGCTGTGGCTGAAGCATCCTTCAATACAGAGATACTCTCGATATCGTCTGGAGCTACCTGCGAGAAAGAGCGCTCTACACCATCCACCATCACCAATGGAGCACCATCGCCTGCGAAAGTAGCACGACCACGGATATTGATGGTAGCGTCATCGGCACCAGGAGCACCAGAAGTCTGGGTGGTTACCACGCCAGGAATCTTACCGGCAATAGCCTGGGTCACGTTGGCTGTAGGCGTATTCAAGAGGTCATCGGAGCTTACCTGAGAGATGGCACCGATTACACTCTCCTTCTTCTGATGGCCGTAACCTACGACTACGACCTCATTGATTTTCTGACTCTCGTCCTTGAGAACCACCTTGATATTGCGCTGATTGCCCACACGGATGCTCTGTGCTATCATACCGATGTAGGAAATCTTCAAAGTGGAGTTCTCGCTCTTGACCTGAATCTTGAAGTTACCGTCGAAGTCGCTGACCACACCATTGGTAGTCAATGCCTCCATGACAGTAGCACCGATGATAGGCTCACCGCTCTCGTCCGACACATTACCGGAAATGGTAATCTGTGCTGATGCTCCTAAAGTAAGGAGCACCAGTGTCAGGGTCAAGAATAACTTATGCAATATGTTATTGTTCATTGTTTATTCCGTTTATGTTATTATTTAAACATTACCTATTCGTAAACAGGAGTGGTCAAGTAACAGTTGTTGGTATCCATCTTGAGATAAGAGCCATCAACTATCAAGAATGCACGAGCCATATCTGTACCGATAGTCTGATGGTACATTTCCTTGTATACCGTGCCATTCTGTGCTGTTGCAACAGCGGTCATATAGATTTCTTCGCCTTGGCGCTGCAACTGAATGTTTACTTTTGCACCTTCCATATCTGCCAGGAACTGCTCCCAGTCGCCATAGCCCTCATTGGTAATGTTGGCAGCATTATAGGTAGAAGCCGTTCCGCCCCATCCGTAAAGGTCACTACGGATTACAAAGTGTTCGGCATAGTTACCGCCGTCGCGAACGTCATCGGTAGCTACACAGAGGTTCCAGTTGTTCCAGTTGCCGCCACCGGAAGTATGGTTCTCAAATGCGAGATTCAGTGTATATCCTGCAGGAATCTGGAAATAATCAGAGAAAGTTGTCCACCAAGCTGCAGAACAATCCGAAGTACCGATTTCTGCGGTTTCTACATTCACAGGCTGTGAGACACTGCAAGCACTGGCATCCATCTTAAGATAAGAGCCATCTACTATCAAGAATGCACGAACCACATCCTGTCCGACAGTCTGATGATACATCTCCTTATAAACATTACCATTCTTGGCTGTAGCAACGGCTGTCATGTAAATTTCATCCCCGTCACGTTCCAGTGTAATCTCTACTTGAGCACCTTCCATATCTGCCAGGAACTGTTCCCAGTCGCCATAGCCCTCATTGGTAATGTTGGCAGCATTATAGGTAGAAGCCGTTCCGCCCCATCCGTAAAGGTCACTACGGATTACAAAGTGTTCGGCATAGTTACCGCCGTCGCGAACGTCATCGGTAGCTACACCGAGGTTCCAGTTGTTCCAGTTGCCAGCACCGGAAGTATGGTTTTCAAACTTCAGATGAAGAGTTGCACCGGCAGGAATACGATAGTAATCAGAGAAGGTTGTCCACCAAGCTGCAGAGCAATCGGAGGTACCTATCTCTGTAGTAGGAGAAGTACCATTTACATATTCTACATACTTAAACGCCTCGTCACCACCACTATTACCACCGATGGTCTTGTTCCAATCCTTCTCCTCCATCATGTTACGAATCAAGGTAACATTGTCGATAGATACCACATTGGTTTCATCAGCTGTCAACTCGCTGTCACCACCTATATATATATAAGGTAGAGAGTTGATGGAATCCACTAAAGTCTTGTACTGGAAAGAGGTGGCACTGGAAGATGTCTGATAACCAGAAAGGCTCTTCTTGCCATCTACGTAGAACTGGTAACCCTCTGTAGTAAGCTGAAGGGCTACGAAATGCCACTCATTAGGAGAGAGGATGCCTGTCTTCACATTGGCAGGGTCGTTCTCATTGAGATTCAAGCTCTGTAGCTGACCTGGCTTGCTGTACACCACCTGCCCGTTGGCTGTGAAATAGAAGCGAGCACCCACATTGCTGCCCTCGGCATCCGTCTCATCAGAACCAAACGAGATAAGAGGGCGAGTCAAGTCGACATCAGCGACTGTTCCGTCTTCAGCAACGTCTGCATCTATCTTCACTGCGAAAGTGATGGCAGCACCATTCTGCAACTTCACACCATTGAAAGGATTGGCTATTTTAGCCCCACCCTTACCATTGATGTGCAATACATTACTAGCAAGATAGTCGTCCTTGACTATCTCGCAAGCCTCGTCATGACTAACCATGTCTGAATACTCTGGCTTCTCGTCAGAATACTCAAAGTCATAAGTTGCCACTGTCTGTTTAGATGGGTAAACCTGTCCACCGGCAGGCTCGTCCTGTCGGCCCCAGTCATCACCACAAGCAGTGAAACTTAATGCCACCATGATAGCACAAGCGAATGAAAGCAAAGATTTCTTAATCTTCATAACTTAATGCTTTTAGGTTGATCTATTTTTTTAGGTTTATTTGAAATTACGTAAATGTTTATTCGGTGGCAAAAGTACAATTTATAATAAAATAGTAGGTGGACGAACGCAAATATAAGGTGGATTTTCTGCACAATACGCGGTTTTATGCCATGTTCACATACTTATCCCCCCACTGTGCTCCCACACAGAAAATTTAACCGTTCAACACAAAATGCAGTTCTTCTTAAAAGAACTATTAAGGAAAAACACACAAGGAAAAGCTTGAGAACACCTACGCATTCTCAAGCTTTTCCTTGTAAGAAGATGGCGACTCACCATACTGCTTAGTAAAACAACGGGTAAAATACTTCGGGTCATTGAAGCCCACCCGATAGGCTATCTCCGTGATGTTTCGATTGGCTATATTCTCACGTATCATCTTCTTGGCAATGTCTAGACGATAATTGCGGATAAACTGGGCTGTAGGCAATCCGCTCTCCGCATTCAGTTTCTTGCTCAACACGCTGCGGTTGATGTGCATCGCATCGGCCAGCTCCTGCACGCCAAACTCGGAGTTACCATAGTTCTGCTCCATCACCTCCATGAGTTGCTGCATGAATGGCTTGGTTTGCTCAGCTACCTCCTTCTTGTCTGCCTCCAGAGTCTTACGCTGGCTCTCCTGGTAACGCTGCTGGTTCTGGAGGATGGTCTGGATGCGACTCTGAAGTTTGCCCGGCTCATCGCTCTCCTTCAGCGCAGCCTCGATAGGACGGTAGAGAGCCTCCACCTCTCGCTCGCGCATCACCTTGAGCTTGTGCATATAGGCATACTGCACGAGGGCGATTACACCTATTATTATAATAGAGACAAACCACCAACTCTTCCAGAAGTAGGGAGTAATACTGATGTTGACAGACACTACCTGCTCTTTATCAGAATCTACGGAAGGCACGTATTTCACCTCAAACTCATAGTTGCCGGCAGGCAAGGTGGAATAGCGCACGCTGTGCTGCCCTGGCTGCAAGTTCACCCACTCGTTCTCATACCCTTTCATGCGATAAAGGTATGCGCCCTGCGTCTCACTGCCATAGTTGAGGGCAGAGAAATAGATGGTAAAAGACTTATCGCTCTCGTGGATGCTTATCTTCTTGGCGATGGAGATGTCAGCGTCCAGATAGTCGCTACCTGCAAAAACGGGCTGGTTGTCTACCATGAGTTCGGTAAAACAGAGGCGGTCGCTAGCATGCATCGCCTTGTTGACACCCTTTACAGCCATCATCCCCTGGTCGGTGCCCAGATAGATGATGCCCGTCTGGCTGCGAATGGCTCCATTGAAATAAAACTGTGCACTGAGCAATCCATCTTCCTCGGAGAAACTACTGAAAGTCTCTGTCTTCGGATTGAAGATAGAGAGCCCATTGTCGGTAGCTATCCAGAGCATCCCTTTTTCATCCTCCACGATTCCCTTCACGGTATTGTTGGCAAGACCGTCGCTGGTGGTAAACGACTTGACCTGCACCTTACCATCCTTCTCATAATTATAGCAATACATGCCATAGCCGTTGCTGCCCAACCAGATTTTACCGTGCTTAGCCTGGCAGAAGGAGAGTATCTTGTCGATAATTCCACTCTTAGGGTTGTCAAGTTTATAGGGATGATATTTCACGTCAAAATAGTCTTTGCCACGATGACGCGACTTGAGGTCTACTTCCACCATGCCCCGTACACAGCCCATGAGAAGTTTATGATTGCGGGTAATCAGACTACCTATGCATCCTCTGATTTCCAAACACCCTTTGAAGGGCTGTATGAGCCGATGAGTCTGCTGGTCATAGAAGAAAAGCCCATCGTTGGTACCTATCCACATGCCATGGTTGAGGGCATCGTAAGCCAAAGCTCCCACAAAGGCAAGCAAAGACTGCTGTGCCTCTACCCTCGTTATCTTTCCCGGTTGGGAGAACGGCATAATAGCCAGTCCTCTGCCCCAGGTACCTATCCATAAGTTGCCGGAGCCATCCGCTGCCAGCGTAGATACGCTGTTATGCGGCAAACCGGAGTTTTTAGACGTATAATGGATGAAGCCTGTAGAGCTGGGCGACAGTTGGTTCAATCCGCCTTCCACGGTTCCTACCCACAGCGTACCGTCGGCTGCTGCATACATGGCATTCACGGCATTGGGCGAAAGGCTGAGCGGATTGCCGGACTCATGTTGATAAAAGTCCATCTGGAGTATACGTGGCAGCAACTTGGTGATGCCGCCAGTCTCCGTTCCCACCCAGACCTGTCCGTTCTTGGAGAAAAGACAGTTCACGAAGTTGCTGCTCAGAGGATTGGCAGCACTCATACTGTTCCAGTGCTCCACCTCGCCCGTCTTGTCATCGATAATATCTACACCGCAAAGGGTGCCTGCCAAGAGCTTGTTCTCGGGCGATACGGCAAGGCTCGTTACCACCTCGTGCTGAAGTGTATGGTCGGCTGCTGTACTATGATACTCCTTCTTTCCGCTATTGAACAAGCCCTGGTTAGTGGCCAGCCAAACCTTACCATGACAAGAGATGATGGCACCGGCATAATGGCTTTTCTTCAAAGGAGGAAACTGTGCAGAGATGTCTCTAGCCACCAGTTTATCGCCCTTGGCTACCATCTCGCTCACCTTGCCATTGTTACACATCACGACCGTGCCCCGATGAAAGACATCACAGAGCCCCAGGTCGGGGGCATTAAACTGACAGGGAGTGGAAACGACGCTGCTTACCTCGCCCTTCTCATTGAAAGCAAAACGATAAAGGTAAAATGGAGCTATCATCCAGATGTTTCCCTGGTCATCGCAATACATACGGATGCACCGTTCCTTGAGAGCCTTGTCGAGTCTGGCTTTCACTACAGGGGCGGCACAGGCAGGGATTACCGGTTGCATGGTCTGGAGGTCAAGCACCTGCGGTCCTTCTTCGAACGCTATCCAAAGGCGCTTAAAATGGTCTTCGAATACATTTCGGCAGCTGTTACTGCGCAGACTGATGCCAGCGGTGCCGAGCGAGAAGTTCATAAAGTTGTAGCCGTCATAGCGCACCAGTCCGCCACCATGGGTACTGATCCACATAAAGCCGTAGGAGTCTTGATAAATGTCGTCGGCGAAGTTGTTGGGCATCCCGGTCGCCATGTTGAGGTAGCTCAGGTTATAGCGACTAGGGGTACTGCCTTGGGCATTCACGCCCAAGGTAATGAAGAAAATACTTATTATGGAAAGAAAGAATCTAAGCATTAACTGCATTTTTGTCTCCAGTCTTCTATTTTACAATATAAAACTGACCCTATAGCGATTAAAGCCAGGAAAACATACATTCCCGGCAATCCGTAACTTATATTATTTCATTAAGTTTTTAACTTCTGCTGCAAAAATACGAAGAATATTTGAAACAAAAGAACTTTTATCCAGGAAAAACGCTCCCTGAGCATAAAGCCACCTTCCCCGGAATGCCATATAAAGACCATTTTCAAGTAGTTTTCAACGCTATGTTATGGTTTTGTCATAATTTAGTCGTATCTTTGCAAACGAATTGCGACAAAGACCTTGTCGCTCTTAACGCACGAACAAACCAGAAAACAAAAAAATAGGAACAATGAAGAAGATTTTAAGACTCATCCTCGTGCTCTGCGCCTTCAGCAGCGTGGCACAGGCTCAGCCCGAACGCCCCAAACTAGTAGTGGGCATCGTCATCGACCAAATGCGATGGGACTATCTCTATCGCTACCAAGCTCGCTATGGCGAGGGCGGATTCAAGCGACTCCTCAGCGAGGGATTCAGTGTGGAGAACACCAAGATTCACTACATCCCTTCGGTTACTGCCATCGGGCACGCCAGCATCTATACGGGTGCCTGCCCCAGCATCCACGGTATCGCAGGCAACAGTTTTATGATAGACGGCAAGAAGGCTTACTGCACAGATGATGCCACGGTAAAACCTGTAGGCTCCGACAGCAAGGCTGGCTTGATGTCGCCTCGCAACATGTGGACCACCACCATCGGCGACGAGCTTCGCCTCGCCACCAACAACCGCTCCAAGGTAGTGGGCGTGGCTTTGAAAGACCGTGCCTCCATCCTGCCTGCCGGCCATCACGCCAACGGTGCCTACTGGTTCGACGACGAATCAGGCAAGTTTATTACCAGCACCTTCTATATGGACAAGTTGCCAGACTGGGTGAATAAGTTCAATAAGCAAAAGTTAGCACAGAAGTACCTCTCCCAAAAGTGGGAAACCCTCTACCCTATCGACACCTACAAGGAGAGCACTGCCGATGACAACAACTACGAGAACGGCATCGTAAACGGCGAAAAGGCCCTGTTGCCTCTCGACCTGCCTACCCTCTACAAGAAATACGGCTACAAGATTATCCGCAATACGCCATTCGGAAACAGCATCACCCTAGACCTAGCCAAGGCAGCCATCGAGGGCGAGAGCCTAGGACAGGGCCAGGAGACAGACATGCTGACCGTAAGCTGCTCCAGCACCGACTACATCGGCCACCAGGTAGGCATCAACGCCATCGAGACCGAGGATTGCTATCTGCGCCTCGACCAGTCGCTCGCCGACTTCTTCTCTTATCTAGACCAGAAGATAGGCAAAGGCAACTATCTCCTATTCCTTACTGCCGACCATGGAGGCATGAACAATGCGCAGTATCTCATCGACCAGCACATTCCCGCCGGCAACTGGGATGACCGCCACTGCAAGCAGGAACTCAACGATCTCCTGAAGTCGAAATATCCTTCTGTAGCAGGCAATCTGGTAAAAGCTGTGATGAACTATCAGGTATTCTTCGATACCCAGCTCATCGAGGAGCAGAACCTCGACTATGCTGCCATCAAGCAGACCGTAGTAGACCAGCTGAAGAAGGACAAGCGCATCCTCTATGCCTTCGACATGGAGAAGACCGCTACCGTGAGCGTGCCAGACGACATCAAGTTCCGTGCCATCAACGGCTACAACCGTGAGCGTAGCGGAGGTGTACAGGTGATATTGAAGCCCGGCTATTACGACTACAGCAACATGAAAGGTACCACTCATGGTGCCTGGAATCCATACGACACCCATATACCATTGGTATTCATGGGTTGGCACATCCAGCACGGCGAGTCGGCCCAGCCTCATTTCATGAGCGACATTGCAGCCACCGTTTGCGCCATGCTCCACATACAGATGCCTAACGGTTGCATCGGTACACCGATATTCTAAAGACACACTATATATTTACCATAAAGGCCCGGTTTCGCTTGAAACCGAGCCTTTATCATATCATAAAATCATTTTATTTCTGGGATGGTTTCTCATCCTTGACGATGAGCTCCTTGCCGTCGAAGTCTACGACTAGCTTGCCGCCCTTCTTCAGTTTGCCGAAGAGCAGAGCCTTCATCAGGAGAGGCTTCAGACGGTTGCCGATGACACGATCCATCTCGCGCGCACCATACTCCTTGGTAAAGCCCCATTCGAGCAGCTTCCCATAAGCAGCATCGGTCATTTCGAGCACTACATTCTTGGCCGCCAACTTCACGCCGAGCTGACGCAGTTTCTTGTCAAGAATGAGCGAAGCCATGTGCTTGTCCATATCGTTGAACACCACGGTATCTGAAAGACGGTTGATAAATTCCGGCTTAAAGGTCTTCTTCACTTGGCTCAGCATTGCCTCGCCACGCGTCACGCTGCCATTGAAGCCCACGCTGGCCTGTGAGGCGTACTGCGCCCCCGCATTAGAGGTCATGATGAGGATAACGTTGCGGAAGTCGGCTTTCTGCCCCTTGTTGTCGGTTAGCCGGGCGTAGTCCATCACCTGGAGCAGGATGTTGTAGATGTCGCTATGCGCCTTCTCTATCTCGTCCAGGAGGAGCACGCAGTTAGGCGTCTTGCGGATGGCGTCGGTCAAGAGGCCGCCGTCCTCGTAGCCCACATATCCCGCAGGCGAACCGATGAGCTTGGCTACCGTATGCTTTTCGGTATACTCGCTCATATCAAAACGTACCAACTCGATGCCGAGTTCCTTTGCCAAGACACGGGCCACCTCGGTCTTGCCCACTCCCGTAGGTCCTACGAAGAGCAGCGAAGCCAACGGTTTGTCATCGTCTACGAGTCCTGCCTTCGCCATCATCACAGCCTCTACTACCTTATCCACAGCCATGTCCTGCCCGTAAATCTTGTCGAGCACGCGCTGACGAAGGGTGGAGAGAGCCTCGTTGTCCTCGTCTTTCATGGCGGCGGCATCTATCTTGCAAACCTTGGTGAGGATTTGCTGGATAACCGTCTTGGTAACGTAAGAGCGCTGGCGATACTCCGTAGGATGCACCTCCAGGTAAGCCCCCGCCTCGTCTATCAAGTCGATAGCCTTGTCGGGCAAGAAGCGGTTGGTAATATACTTGGCACTGGCCTGCGCAGCATATTCCAGGGCATCCTTACGGCAGATTACCCCGTGATACTTGTTGTACTTCTGCTGCAATCCCTCCAATATCCTGATGGTCTCCTCTACCGAAGGTTCCTTGACGTCTATCTGCTGGAAACGGCGCACGATGCCCTTGCTCTGGGCGATGTAGCGATTGTACTCCTCGTAGGTGGTAGAACCGATAAAACGGATGTCGCCGGCCTCCAGGTACTGCTTCAGCTGGTTAGAGGCATCGGGGCCACCGTCGCTTCCACGTCCTGCACCTATTATATTATGTATCTCGTCGAGATAGATGATGCAGTTGCCCTCCTTGGCGGCACCTTCCATCACCATCTTGATGCGTTTTTCGAAGTCGCCGCGATACTGGGCACCGGCGAGCATTTGGGCGATGTCCATGCTGTAGATGCGAGCCTTCTTCAGGCGTTCGGGCACCTGCCCTTCGCTGATGAGCTTGGCGAGTCCATACACCAAGGCTGTCTTGCCCACTCCCGGCTCGCCGATGTGCAGCGGATTGTTCTTCTCTGCACGGCAGAGCACTTGAATGGTTCTGTCCAGTTCCTGCTCACGGCCGATGAGCGGATTGTGCTGCTCCACCTTGTCGGAGATGCAGGTTACCAGCTGATGCCAGTCTTGAGGCATCCGCTGCCTATCGTCATCATAGTCCTCGTCGTCATCATAATCGTCGTCAAATTCGCCGTCCATCATCACGTTTCCATCCTCCGGCACATTGTCGGGCGGATAAAAACTGTCTACACTGGCGAGGAATTCGCCTTGTCTGTCGCCCACCGCCTTGCACAGCAGGAAGGCAGCCTCCGAGTTTTGCAGGCCAAACATAGCCTGCACGAAGTGAGGCACGTTGACCTGCTTTCGGTCGGCAGCCACAGCCAAGGCGCAAGCCGTACCAAACATGGTCTTGAAGAGCGCAGAAGGTTCCGGCAGATATTTTACCGTAGTAGGTACACGTTCCTGCTTGGTGAGCCATCCCACCAAGTCTTCGTGCATCTGCATACAGTCTACCCCCTCCTCCTGGAGTGCCTGACAGAAGCTGTACTGCCGCAGCAGCGACAGGAGCATGTGCTCGGGCATCACAAACTCGTGGTCGAAAAACCGGGCCTGCTTCAACGCATCATCCATCAAGACGTTCATATATCGGGTTAATCCCATACTATCCATTCTTTTCCTTTCTTTTTTCTAGAGGGTATCTGGGCTTTCGCCCGCCCTGTCATTCATATTTATTACTCTGGCATATAAGTGAGCTTCAGCGGATACTTCTGCGAGCGAGCCCGCTCCATCGCTTTCTCTACCTTGCTCTTGGCTATGTCGTAGCTATAGGTGCCCACCACGGCTTTCTCCTGGCGATGCACCCGCAGCATGATGAGAGCAGCCTCATCCTGCGACTTGAAGAAGACTGTTTCGAGAATATTCACTACAAAGTCCATCGGGGTGAAATCATCGTTGAACATGATGACCACATAACGCCCCGGCTCCTTGAGCCGTGTACGCTGGCGTTCGCGTATTGCTGTTTGTTCTTGAGGCATAACTTCTCTTATTTCTTACAGATTACGTTGCACATAACCTGCTCTTTTTTTCATTTTAGGGGCAAAGATAACCCTTTTTGGCGATAATGCAAAGAAAAAGTGGGAATATTTTGGATAAATTGTATTTTCCATGTAACTTTGCACGTCGAAATGAAATACAATACTCATACACTCGATAATGGACTCCGCATCATCCACCACCCTTCCGACAGCCACGTGGTGTACTGCGGCTATCAGATTAACGCTGGCACTCGCGACGAGAAGCCGGGCGAGGAGGGACTGGCCCACTTCTGCGAGCACGTCACCTTCAAGGGTACGGAGCACCGCAAGGCTTGGCACATCCTGAATTGCCTGGAGAGCGTGGGCGGCGAGCTCAACGCCTACACCAACAAGGAGGGTACGGTATACTATGCTGCCATCCTGAAGGAGCACATCGCCAAAGCCGTCGACTTACTCAGCGACATCGTCTTCCATTCCGTCTATCCGCAAGCGGAAATCGACAAGGAGGTGGAGGTAATCTGCGACGAGATAGAGAGCTACAACGACTCGCCCGGCGAACTGATATACGACGAGTTTGAGAACATCCTCTTCCGCGGAACACCGCTCGGGCACAATATCCTGGGTACTGCCGAACAGGTACGTGCCTTCAAGACCGAGGATGCCCTGAGGTTTACCCGGAAACTCTACCGCCCCGACAATGCCATCTTCTTCGCCTATGGCGACATCGACTTCCGCCGACTGGTAAAGCTCATCGAAAAGACTCTCGCTGTTGGCGGCTTGGGCAAGGCTGCTGACAATATTCTCCCACAGATTTCACAGATTCCACAGATGGGCTTACGCCCTACCGACATGTCTGCTGAACTTGAATATAATCCATCCGAAGGCACTAACGGCTGTGAGGGGCAGACTATCGTGATGCAGAAGCACACGCATCAGGCCCACGTGATGGTAGGTACCCGTGCCTACAACGTACACGACAGCAGACGCATGCCGCTCTATCTGCTGAACAACATCCTGGGAGGCCCCGGCATGAACGCCCGTCTCAACCTTGCCCTGAGAGAGCACAACGGCCTGGTGTACACCGTAGAGAGCACGATGGTGGCTTATGGCGACACGGGCACATGGAACATCTACTTCGGATGCGACGAGCACGACGTGAAGCGATGCCTGCGACTGGTGCGCAAGGAACTGGACAGGCTGATGCTGAAGCCATTGAGCGAATCGCAGCTGAAAGCTGCCAAGAAGCAGATAAAGGGCCAGATAGGTGTGGCTTGCGACAACCGCGAAAGCTTCGCCCTCGATATGGGCAAGAGCTTCCTGCACTATGGATGGGAGAAGAACGTAGACAAGCTCTACGAACAAGTAGACCAAATCACCACCGCCGAAATGCAAGCCGTGGCCAGGGAACTGTTCGACAAGAACCGACTCACCACGCTGATTTTCAAATAAATCCACAAAAAAGAGGCAACCATCCTCAGGAGTATCGCTCCCCCTAGATGATTGCCTCTTTCCTTATATTACCTATTGAATTAACAACTGTTGTTTGATGGCTGTATTAAGCCAACTTGTTACTTATCGCACCTACTTCTGCGATTGTGGCAACTACTACTGCTAAAATCATTCCTAATACTAACATAATCTTTTCCTTTCTTTACTTTAAATTGTTATCCTAATCTTTTATCTTTCTCCTTTCCGAGTGCAAAGGTAGCACTTTCTGTGTTCGCACACAAACATTTGGGCAAGTAAATAACAGAAAGGCTTTATTTCTTGACAGAAATCAAGAATCCAGGCATTTTCCTATATATCGTTTCCAGGCTTATCCTCCATACGAACCCAACTTATCCATCTCTATAAAGGATTAGACCTCACACCGCACCAACTCTAGATAACACTCTGTTATCCAATAGCTTACAAGGTGAGATCACTCCTCTCAGACCTCACTACCCCTAACCCACTACCTTACAATCTGTTAACCCACAGCCAGTGAGGTGTGAGGTCAAAATCGAAAAGCGAAATAGGCTTCTATCTGAAATCATGTCGTGACATCTCAAAAGCAAAGTCCCGACATGCGGCTTTTTGCCTCACTACGGCAAAATATTGCCCCTTCTACAGCAAAACATTGCTCTCGAAGGGGCAATGTTTTGCACTCCAAAGACACAAGTCCTCTTCCTGCCAGAGGGGGTGACTTTCCATCGCTACTAGCGACCGAGCCTCATCGCTACTAGGAACCAAGCCTTATCGCTACTAGGAACCAAGCCTTATCGCTACTAGCGACCAAAATGATACACTATAGGGATGCCCTAGCAATGCTTCCAGAAATAAGATGCAAAATATTTTCCCCATTTATACGAGAGTTAGGAAAAAAGTTTGTAACTTTGCAGAGGTTAGGAAAAGGAACAACATGGCAGCAAGTAAGCAAAACATCGACGAACTGAGCCTCCAGAAGGCCGAACGGCTCTTCGAGTCGGGCGACATCAGGCAGATAGAAGTGGGCACCGCCAAGGGATTGTGCCAGATACACAAGTATCTCTTCGACGGTCTCTACGACTTCGCCGGAAAGGTTCGCACGCTCAACATAGCCAAGGGCGGCTTCCGCTTCGCCAACAGCCTGTACCTCGACGCCATCCTGCCCGTCATAGAGAAGATGCCGGAGACGACCTTCGAAGAAATCATCGCCAAGTATGTGGAGATGAACATCGCCCACCCCTTCATGGATGGCAACGGCAGAGCGACCCGCATCTGGCTCGACCTCATCCTAAGGAAAAAACTCGGAATGGTGGTAGACTGGCGCAAGGTGGGCAAGGACGAATACCTGCAGGATATGGAGCGCAGTCCCGTCAACGACCTGGAGCTCCGCTTCCTCCTCCAGCCCGCCCTCACCGACCAAGTGGACGACCGGGAAGTCATCTTCAAGGGCATCGAACTGTCGTATTACTATGAGGGGTATGAGAGGGTGAAATGAAAAGCTGCTCCTATAATATATATATAATGTATAACATAGAAAAACGGTCAGAGACGGACGGCACCTTCTCGACCGCAACGTCGGAGATTTTCTTCGGCATATCTTATCGGAAGAATTAATGGTGGGCACTAATCGGAACCAGCCCACCGTTGGTTCTTCTATAAGATACGATAAAAATTAAGAAAACAAATAATAATCAACCCGTTATCGCCCAGAGGCTTTAGCTTTTACGCTGTAGCGGAAATTAGTACAACAATAAAAAACAAGAATACAAGAAACAGACAGTACAACATAATATTGACTTAACATATTGAAGTAATAATAATTACGCGTTTACTATTTATTCGGAACATCCTTGAAATTTGGCGATAGATAAGATGTTACACAAATGAATAAGTTCGTGAACGCCCATGCTATAGCGTGGGCGGAACTTATCTTGTGTAACGGGCCACGCCAAATGCCTAAGGATGTAGATAAGGGAAGCCTGCGCTTCTTTTATGCTCCATCCCCAGGCATTTGCCCTTTTGCAAAAGCCCGTTTTCTCTGATAAGATAGTTCTACGCTCCCATTAGCTATAGCTCATTATGCCTACACTTAATTGGATTGGAAAAGATAAAGTGGTAGGGCACCACAACGACGTGCCCTTCCATGTATTGGAACACCAATACGGCTACTCTGCCGAAAAAGGACAGACTGCAGAGCCTACGAACAGTGGCAACATGATTATCCACGGCGATAACCTATTGGCACTCAAATCCCTTATGCCCATGTATGAGGGACGAATCAAATGTATCTACATCGACCCACCTTACAACACGGGTAACGAGAGCTGGGTTTACAACGACAATGTCAACGACCCGCATATCAAGAATTGGTTGGGAAAAGTTGTTGGAAAAGAAAGCGAAGACCTTAGCCGACATGACAAATGGCTTTGCATGATGTATCCAAGACTAGTGCTCATGAAGAAACTATTGAGCGAAGATGGTGCTATCTTCATAAGCATCGGTGATACAGAAGATGCACAACTCCATAAATTATGTGATGAGATTTTTGGAGCAAGTTGCTTCGTAGCCAACATTGCTTGGCAAAAGACTTATTCACCAAAAAATGACAAAGGAGGTTTGCCTACAGAAACAGAACATTTGTTAGTATATGGAAAAACTTCCATATGGATTCCTTATAAATTAGAACGAACAGAAGATATGGATGCTCGTTACAAGAATCCTGACAACGACATAGCGCCATGGACTAGTGGAGACCCTTTTGCTTCTGATGCAAAAGCTCACCAAGGAATGGTTTATGCTATACAACACCCTTTCACTGGACAACTCATATACCCTGTAATTAGTAATCATTGGCGTTACCAACAAACCGACATGCTCAATCACATGAGCGGTTGGTGCGAATACGAACTTCGAGACATCAACGATGCAAAACGCAGAGCTGAGGTTTGCGGTGTTGCAACCAATGAGGTAAGAGAAGGCGTTAAGGCTATTATGCTCAAAGAGACTTTGGAAATATCTCAAGCCAAAGCAAAAGCTATTTATGAAAGAGGACAATGGCCCAAGTTTTATTTTACAAAAGGAGGGCTTGGCGGCATTCGACGTAAAACCTATCTCACAAATGTAGATGGTAAACTTGCTACAAACTTTTGGCCTTACACAGAAGTCGGACATACCGATGAAGCCAAGAAAGAAATCAAGACCATCTTTGAGGGCAAATGCCCTTTCGATACACCAAAACCAACTCGCTTATTGAAACGTATCATCGACATAGCAACCGAAGAAGACAGTATTATCCTTGATTGCTTTGCTGGAAGTGGAACTACAGGGCATGCTGTATTGATGGAAAACAGCCAAAAGCCAGAAAGTCACAGAAAGTTTATCATGATAGACATCATGGACTACGCTGAGACTGTTGCAGCAGAACGTATGCGCCGTGCCATCTCAGGCTATCCTTTCAAAGGCAAGAAGGAGGAAGAACTTTATTCCAAGAAGCTAACCGCCAAGAATCTTCTCAAAGCCGAGGATTTCCTGAAAGAAGCAGAAGCTATCTCCGAGGAGAAGGCACCTGAGTACGACAAAATCAGCAAGCCAAAGATAGCCGACAACTGCTTGAAAGTAATCGGTACAAAGGTGTACGACGACAAGATGGAAGGTCTGGGCGGTGCATTCGATTATTACGAACTGGGGCCCCCACTCTTCAACGAAGACGGCAACCTGAACGAAGAGGTAGGCACCGACAAAATAAGGGAATACATCTACTATGCCGAGACCAAGCAGCCCCTGCTACATCCGCAAGATAGCAACGAAGAATACCTGCTCGACGAATACAACCGGGCAGGCTATTACTTCTATTATCAAGCCAAGAAGGCTACGACGCTGAGCATAGAGACCCTTGGAGAGATAGTAAAGCACAGGCACGAGATGTACATCATCTACGCCGACCGATGTCTGCTCGACGAGAAGTTTATGGCAGAGCACCATATCATGTTCAAGAAGATACCTCGTGACATCAAACAATTTTAGATTATGGAACTGAAACAATATCAGCAAGCCGTCCTCGACGACCTTGCCCAATACATAGACATCCTAAAGGAACAGGGAAGCAACAGCAAGGCTTTCGCCGCCTACTGGCGGCAAAAGGGCATTGCCCTCCAGCAAGGGGAAGAGACCTTCCACCCCTACTGCGACACCATGAACGGTGCACCAAACATGACGATAAAAGTTCCCACGGCAGGAGGAAAGACTTTCATCGTATGCAATGCCATACGTACCATCTTCGACGCAATGCCCGCGAACAGGACCAAAGCCGTGGCATGGTTTGTGCCTTCCGACACGATACTCAAACAAACTTACGAGAATCTCAAGAATCCGCAGCACCCTTATCGCCAAAGGATAGACACGCTCTTCAACGGTAGAGTGGAAGTGTACGACAAGCAACCCCTGCTCTTCGGACAGAACTTCAACCCGACCATCGTAAAAGAGCAACTGAGCATCTTCGTGTTGAGCATCCAGTCGTTTGCCTCAAAAGCCACAGACAAGCGACTGGTGTATAACGAGAACGAGAATCTTGCCGAATTTGCAAAGACCTATTCTCCACAGGAAAAACTTATCGAGGGAGCCGACGAGACCTCGCTCATTCAAGTAATCGCCCATCTCAATCCTGTCATGATTATCGACGAGAGCCACAACTTCGAGGGCGACCTGCGCATAGACACACTCAGCAACATCAACCCCTGCTTTGTGCTCAACCTGACAGCCACTCCGCGCAACAAGAGCAACATCATCAGTTTCGTTGACCCGGCAAGCCTGAAAAGGGAAAACATGGTCAAACTCCCCGTCATGGTGAGCAACTACCAGAACCATGCCGATGTCATCAACAGTGCCATCTCCCTCAGAAAGAATCTGGAAGACAAGGCTAAGACAGAGGAGGCGAACGGCGGCGACTACATCCGCCCCATCGTACTTTTCCAGGCACAGCCCAAGAATGACGAAGACAATATCACCTTCGCCAGCATCAAGGACAAACTCGTGAAAGCCGGAATACCCGAAGAAGAAATCAAGATAAAGACTGCCAATCTGAACGAGTTGAAAGGCACCGACCTGCTGAGCCGGGAATGCCCGGTGAGATACATCATCACCGTCAACGCCCTGAAAGAAGGATGGGACTGTCCGTTCGCCTACATTCTGGCATCCACTGCTAACCGCTCTTCAAAGATTGACGTAGAACAGATACTTGGCCGCATCTTGCGCCAACCTTATACAAGACAGCACGGCAGTGCCTTGCTCAACATGTCGTATGTACTCACATCATCCGCCAACTTCCACACCACCATCGACAATGTGGTGGAAAGCCTGAGGATGTCGGGGTACAGCCGCCGTGACTACATAGCAAACGACATCACAGCAAGCAAAACCTACTCTCCCAATGAGCCTATGCTGAACTTCAGAAACGACGATGCACTGGAACTTAATCTTGTCAACGACCCGAGGCGGGATGAGGAGCCCACAAAAGAACAGCCGGAATGGAACTTTGAAGCAGAAGACATCATTACCTCTTCAACACCTTATGAAGAAACCGTCTCAGAAGCCTACACTCTTTCGCTCATGAAACAGGCAGAAGAAATGAGCCGGGCATACGAAGAGCAGGTCAAGATATCAAACAACAACGGAATAAGTGAAGAAATCATGCAAAAGACCAACACTTTCCCCATCAGGAAGAGCTACAACGACTTGGCGGAGAGCATCATTCTGCCCAAGTTCTATGTCAACACAGAAAAGGACTACGGACTGTTCGGAACAAGCAGCACCAAGGTTCCCGTTACACCAGAAGCATTGCTCGAAGGATTCAATCTGTCAACAGAAGACAAGCACATCGAATTCAACTACAACACCTCCAACATACGAAGAATTGACATCGACAAGACCAACGAGAGCGACATCACGGCTTTTGCCGTCAAAGAAAAAGAAGCCTTCGAATTGGAAAACTTCTTTGGTAATGTTCAAGATAAGAACACCATTATCAGCCAGTTGTCAAAGTCCATCAGAGACAGCATGACACAAGACAACAGCATATCAGACGGAGAATTGCACACCTACATCAAAAGCGTGCTTTGTGATTACGATCTATCGCACCTCAGAATGTTAGGGAAAAACCTGACTGATACCTTGCTATCATTCAAGACCAAAGTAAAGGCGCTCAAAACATCCTATGCCAAGAGGCAATTTGAGGACAAGATACGCACTGGGCAAATTTCCTTGCAATATACAGAACATCTGCCCCACGAGATTACCTTGAGCAAAGACAACGCACCAGCCATCGACAAGAAAATGTATCAGGAGGAGGAAGGCTTCAATGGTTTTGAAAGAACTGTCATTGAACAAGTAATCTGTCTTGACTGCGTGAGGTGCTGG
The DNA here is from genome assembly GCA_963609615.1 of Oribacterium sp. GTDB lineage: Bacteria > Bacteroidota > Bacteroidia > Bacteroidales > Bacteroidaceae > Prevotella. The sequence continues at coordinate 1,028 of CAVDKC010000012.1, read as the reverse complement.
CACCGCAACCAAGAAAGGGGAAAGGGTTTCTGCATCAATGGCTGTATCAATGCCTATCCTGATTTTGTCATCGTACTCAACAATGGCATCACGGTCATGTTAGAGACTAAGGGCAGTCATCTTGACGGTTCCGACAGCAAGAACAAGTTGGCTTGTGGGGATAAATGGTCTATGTTGGCTGGGGACAGATTCTACTACTTTATGGTATTCGAGGAGTCTCCCATAGAAGGAGCTGTCAGTCTCAATACTTTCATCAAGAATCTCCAACAGTTAGGAGCAAGACTATAGTCGACATCGAGCAGGGAAGCATACACTTGATCTGCCCTTCACCCAGAGCTATCTTGGGGAGCCAATATATTTTTACCCATAAGGCAACACCCGCTTTTGGTACATTAGGAGCAAGTAATTTCCCCGATAGGTGAAGGGTGAAGGGTAAAAACGAAGTAGACTTCCTACAAGAACCACCATCGGCAATTTATAGCCCGTCTATGGCAAATATGGTTCACGAACGGGCAATGTTGATGTCATCCGAAACCACAGACGAATCGATTATTATCTCATGCAGCAAATACTAAAAGATGGAGTTGAAATTTTCAAATAACGACCTTATCCTGCACGTTCTTGAAAAGATAGAGAAGGTATCACAACTCTTCAAGAGCGCACAAGTGTCATCGCCCATCACTATTTTGATGTGGACATTGATGTCATCTTCCAGATTATCCATGATGACCTCAATCCCCTATTGAATGCCATCAAACATTTCAAAAGCACAATTCATAATTAGTGCTTCTGACTCCCTCGTCCGTCTGCCTCAGCACCCCTTTAGCCATCAAGTCCTTGATGTCACGGTGGCGGTAAGATCTTTTTATCAGATTATGCAAGTTTTGCGGAGAATAAGGCAGTAAGGTTCTTCTTTTCCGTTAACTTTTCTGTTTTGGGAAAGAAAAGCAATACGGAGTTCAGCAGACACTAGCCTTACTTCCTTTCGTTAAAATAATGCAAGATGTTTGGCGGTGTGAGGGGAAAAG
>CAVDKC010000011.1:0-34435 GCA_963609615.1 Oribacterium sp. | reverse complement strand
CTCCCTGCCGTAGCAGTGTTATGTGGAAAGAAAAATGTTTACAGTATACCCTGCTCAAAGCATTTTGATTTTTGCATTGAGGGATTCTGCAGCAGCATTTGTGGAACGGTTAACAAAGAAATTCAAGATTTCACTAGTGTCTGCAAGTAACTTATATTGTTACATTTTATACGCTTTTCTGCCTGTAAATTTGCAAAAACCAAATTAAAAGTTTATCTTTGCAAATACTATTTACGTATTTCTTAAAGAATAAAAGAGGAATGGCGACCATATTTACTCTATCGGAAACGCCTTCAGACATACAGAAGTCTGGGCATGGCATCTTACTTTCTACCATCATATTGCTGATGCTTCTCGTTTCCTGCTCCAAGAAAGAGCAGGGGAATGACTCTTGGTATAAACCTGTCAATGAGTTTGTAGCCAATCATCAAGAGTTGATGCAGAGCAACCCAGACACGATGCTGCTTCTTGTAGATGGCGTAAAATGTGGGGGCGATCAAGAGCTGGCGAAGCAGTGGAAGCGACTCGTAAAGGCAAGATGCTACTATCTAAAGGGGGCTGATGACAAATGTCTGGCACAGGTAGACTCAGTGAATGAATATTGCAAGAGTCATCCTTCCCAGGCTTCTACCATCAAAGTGCAGGCACAAGCTGACAACATGAAAGGTGTGGTGGCGCAAATCCTGGAGAGGAGAGACTCTGCCCTGCAATATTACGAGAAGGCTTATGGTGGAATCATGCGCCTGCAACAACGCGAGGATGCCATTGACATTTGCATCAATATCGCCGATGTATCCAGACAATCAGGGAAACTGGCCGATGCCTCTGCCTGGTATCGCCGGGCGAATTTCCTGGCAGACTCTCTGCATCAACACCAAGCGCAAAACAGCATCTTAACAGGATTGGGACAAGTATATAACGACCTGCAGAATTACCAGCTGGCCCATTTTTACTTTCGCAAGGCAGAACGGCTATATCCACCCAAAAATCCAAAGGACGCTCATTTTTTCTATAATAGCTGGGGCAATGTATACAGTGCCCAAGGAAAGTCTAAAGAAGCATTGGGGTGTTTCCGCAAGGCGCAAAAGGCAGCCCTGCAGATAGGACAACCCTATATGACGGCTATCGTGGATGCAAACCTAGGACAAACTTATCTGGAACTGAACCAACTGGATTCCGCTCAAAAATATCTGGACAGAACCTACCGGTACTTCTGTGCAAAACCCGATTTGCAGAGCGACGTACAGTTTTATATTGATGGGTTGTTTGCGGCTTTAGCCATGCGGCGGGGAGACCTGGCAAAGGCCACAGAGATATTAAGCAAGCCTTACGACCTGTCTAAAATGTCGCCCAACTACCTGTACCTGTATCACAAAGGCTTGGCAAACCTCTATGAACACAAGGGACAATATGCCAAGGCTCTGGCCTACCAGAAGCTGAAGAACCAATATGATGACTCGCTGAGAAACGCCACGATGGTATCGAATGTACAGGAGAATGAATTGAGATTCAAGCAGGATACCGCCATCGTTCGCCGCGACGTAGCCCTACAGACAGCCCATATCAAAGCGAGGTCTTCCATGATCATTCTGCTCTTTATCATCATCTTGCTGATTATGGGAGTCATGGCTCTCTTTGGGTACTATCGCTATAAGTACTTGCGCCATGCACATCAGCATCAGCAAGAATTGAAACGAATGCTGGCACTGAAAATGGAAAATGTGCGCAATCGCTTCTCCCCCCATTTCGTATTCAATGTGCTGAATGTCTTCATGTCCTCCCTACCCAAGGAGGTAAACGTAAAGCCGCTTAAGCTATTGGTACAGACACTTCGCACCAACCTGCTCACTTGCGACAAGATTACGGCAAGCCTGGACGAAGAGCTACAGATGGTGATGAGTTATGCCAACCTGCGCCATGAGACCAATCCTTTCTTACCTATTCCTCGACTGGACATAGGCAAGGGAGTGGATACTTCGCTGCTGTTACCGTCCATGATAATTCAGATACCTGTAGAGAACGCATTGAAGCACGCTTTCGTCGAGATGCAGCAAGATACGGAAACACCACAGCTGGATATTAAAATCTGGATGGAGGACAGGATGCTCCGTATCAATGTGATAGACAACGGATGCGGCAACTCGATAGGCAACGCCGAGATTCGGAAAAAGGCATCGGCAGTAAGCACAGGTACAGGGTTGAGAATACTGAACAGTACCATCGAAATGCTCAATGCCGGCAATGACAAGAAAATATATTTCAAGATGTGCAGTCGCCATCGTGGGGATAACGAAGCATCCGAAAGCGGCACGCTTGTGGACATCGGGGTACCCTGTGATTATGATTACGACATCTTCAAATAGTGTTTACGACAAGACAGCTATAACATGAACAACAGACAGAATATAAAGACAATCATTGTAGACGATGAGCCACAGTGCATTCTACGTTTACAAAACGACCTCACGGCATTGGGCGACTTTGAAGTGACAGCTACCACTTCGTCTCCTATGTCGGCAAAGACCTTGGTGATGAGCATGCAGCCGGATGTATTGTTTATCGACATGGAAATGCCCGGGCAAACGGGACTTGAGATTCTACAGACGTTGCAAGACGAGATGCCTCCAGGGCTGATTGTGGTCTTTTACAGCTCGTTTGATAAATATATGATAGATGCCTTGCGTGCATCGGCTTTTGATTTTCTCTTGAAACCTTATCAGAAGGAAGAGCTGGAAACGGTGGTAGAACGTATCCGTAAGAAAATGAGCAACATGGACCGTGACCACCTGGAAGAAGACGGACTGTCGCAAAGACTGCAAGGCCTTGATGATTTTGTCGGAGGGGCATCCAAACCTACTGCCGTCCAGACCATCTCGGGCTTGCTGATGGTAAAGCCAGCAGACGTGTTCTGTTTTTCATTTGATGCAGACAATCACCTCTGGACGCTACGAATGACCAACGGCACTGTCCATAAGCTGAAAAAACAAACCATAGCCAAGACGATTTTGTCTATCTCTCCATCATTGACCCAGATACGCCAAGACTGCATCATCAATCTCGACTATCTGGTGGGAATAGAAAATTACACCTTGCATTGCCTCTTTGTCCCTCCTTTCGACCAGGAGGAAATAACAATATCTCGCAGATGCTACAAAGCAGTAAAGGAGAAATTGGAGATTCTGTAGTGACTTATACGGGTATAGACAGTGCCCCTCTCAACTTTTTGCCATCGAAGGGGCAAAGAGCTGAACGTCGGTATATAGATTCTGCCATGTCGAGACATGCATCCTTGTAGAACTCCATGCGCTTTTTCGTTTTTGACCACACACCTCACTAGATGTATACTAACCGCTTAACAACCAACCGATTATCCTTAGTGAGGTCTACGTAAAGTCTGCGTGAGGTTCGGCACGTACACCACACCCAGTGAGGTGTGCGGTCAAAATTTAGGGTTTCCCCTTCCATCCTTTAGGGATTATCCGATGGTTATCTTTCAGACAAAGAGTAATTTTGCACCATAGAAGAATGGCATATTCCTATAATGCCATCAAAAAAATGTATAACCCAATAAAGCAACTGAAATGAAAAAGACTGTTCTCCTCATCTTGGGCATCGTACTTACCGCACTGCCCATATCGGCACAGAATTATCGCAATAGCCGTTATTACAACGAACGCACCGGACATCTCGACTATGGGTATCATAAGAAAGACGTGGGGGCACCTTACTTTGGATTCAGAATCGGCCCTGCCTTCTCGTACGTAAATTCTGACGACTCCCGGCTCGATGGCGGAAACTGGCAGACCGGACTGAATGTGGGCTTTGTGGCAGGCATTCCGCTCAGCAACATCCAGCCCCTGTACTTAGAGGCAGGATTGTCGTATATAGAAAAAGGTGGAAAGAAAGAGTCGGCTACTGGCAAGAAGATGACTTACGACCTCAACTATTTGGAGGTGCCCGTTGTGCTGAAATACAAGTACAATGTAGACCCTCACTTCTCCATCCAGCCACAAGTGGGTGGATACTTTGGAGTAGGCGTAAGTGGAAAGATGAAGAATTTCGAAGCGCGAGCGGCTGAAAATTCTTTCTCAGACAACAACTTCAAGCGACTGGACGGTGGTCTGCGCCTGGGATGTGGTATGGCATACGATATGTTCTACTGCGACCTAACCTACGATATCGGACTCGCCAACATCTGTCACGACTCCTTTGACACGTCTCATAACGGAAGTCTGCAACTCAACTTCGGAGTCAACTTTTAAAGTCGAAGGCTTGAAAATATCTTAATATGTTGTAGAAGCCACAACTTTAGCCAATCTCAATACTCAGGCGTTCCTTGTTGAATCGGATGCCGTCTCGCTCGATAAAACGTGAGAGACGGCCATCGGTTGCCATCTCTTGTGGCGTACCTGTGGATAGGGATTGTGGCTCCATCAGCCAAAGACTGTCGGAAAGTTGGAGTGACAACTCTACATCGTGGGTGGAAAGCAGGATGGTCTTATGCTCTTCGTGGGCCAATCGGCGCAACATCTGCAACGTGTCTACCTTACTCGGGAAGTCGAGGAAGGCTGTAGGCTCGTCAAGAATGATGATGCTGGTCTGCTGAGCCAGAGCCTTGGCTATCATAACCTTCTGGCGTTCTCCATCGCTCAACTCCTGTATGTGGCGGGAGGCTAGTTGCTGGATGCCTACCTTCTGCAATGCCTCGGATACGATGGCATGGTCTTCTGCCGACAGCGTTCCCCAAAAACGGGTATAGGGTGAACGGCCGATGCCTACCACCTCACTCACGGTGAGTTGGGTTACATCAAGTTTGGACGTGAGCACGACGCTAACCTCCTTGGCAAGTTCGTGGGCGGAATAATCGGAAAGCGGTTTTCCTTGAAGGAGAATTTCTCCGCCCAATGCGGGCTGAAAACCGGCAAGCGTACGGAGCAAAGTGGATTTGCCTACACCGTTTGGACCGATAAGACAAGTCAAGCGATTGCCCATGAGAGTGGCATCAACAGCATAGGCTACTGTTCGAAGCTGGTGCTTCGAGCGGTAGCCTATACTTAGTTTATTTAATGTAATCGTTGATTCCATTAAAGAATATGCTTATTTTGCAGCCAAGACCTCAACCTCTACAAGGGCACCCTTAGGCAACTTCTCTACGGCTACAGCTGAGCGAGCAGGATATGGCTGGGTGAAGAACTCGGAGTAAACCTCGTTCATGGCAGCGAAATCGTCCATACTGTTCAGATAAACTGTGGTCTTTACCACGTGAGAAAGGTCTGTACCGGCAGCCTTCAAAATATTCTGTGCATTGGTAAGGCTCTGGCGAGTCTGCTCCTTGATGCCACCTTCTACAAAGTTGCCTGTAGCTGGGTCGATAGGAATCTGGCCAGAGGCAAATACGAAACCGTTTACTTCGATAGCCTGGCTATATGGTCCGATAGCAGCAGGCGCATTGTCTGTGTGAATTGCGTTCATTTCTTTATCCTTTTAGTTTATAAAATCTGTTTTTTCATCAAACGATATACAGTTGATACCCTTTTTCCTCCAAGGCTTTCTTGATAGCCTTGACATGCTCCTCGTCGCGAGTTTCCATCGTCATGCGGAGCACACAGGCATTCACCTTGTTGCGGTTGGCAGAACGGTCGTGGTGTACCCCCGTAATGTTACCGCCGAGGTTAGCGATGACTGAAGCCACGTCTACCAGCTCACCAGGCTTGTCGTCCAGTTCCATCTCTATCGTACAGAGGCGGCCACTCTTGGCAAGTCCGCGGTTGATAACACGGTTCAGAATCGTCACGTCGATATTGCCACCACTCACTATGCAGATGGTCTTCTTGCCCTTCACGGGCACCTTGTTGTACATCACGGCAGCCACACTGGCGGCACCGGCCCCCTCAGCCACCATCTTTTCACTTTCGATGAGTTTGAGGATAGCAGCACAAATCTCGTCCTCGCTCACGGTTACGATCTCGTCTACATATTTGGAACAAGTCTCGAAAGTCAAGGCTCCAGGTTCCTTCACGGCGATACCGTCTGCCACAGTGGCTACAGAGGGCAGTTTCTCCTGCTTATGGTCATGGAGGCTCTGCACCATGCTGGCGGCTCCCTCTGCCTGAACGCCATAAACCTTTACATTTGGATTCAAAGACTTGAGGGCGAAGGCTATACCCGAAATCAGTCCACCGCCACCTACAGGCACCACTACCGCCTCTACATCGGGCAGCTGATCGAGTATCTCCAGACCGATGGTACCCTGTCCGGCTATCACATTCTCGTCATCGAAGGGATGCACAAAGGTGTAGCCGTACTCGTCTTTCAGTTGCAAAGCCTTCTGGTAGGCATCATCGTACACGCCAGGCACGAGGCACACCTCTGCGCCCAGTCGCTTGGTAGCCTCCACCTTGCTGATAGGTGCTCCCTCGGGCAGACAGATGAGACTCTTCACGCCCATGGCAGTAGCACCGAGAGCCACGCCCTGTGCATGGTTGCCTGCCGAACAGGCTATCACGCCCTTCGCCTTCTCCTCGTCTGTGAGTTGGGAAATCTTATAATAAGCACCACGAATCTTGAACGACCCCGTCTTCTGCAAGCACTCAGGCTTGAGATAGACATCGCTCTCTGGGTTGATTCTGGGTGTATGAACCAGCTCAGTCTTTCTGATAACCTTGCTCAGCACAAAGCGAGCCTTATAGAAATTGTCTAGTTGTAACATTCTGCTGATATGTTTTTGTTTCTATTGTCTTGTCGAGTGTGCCTTGATTGTACACATTTGGTTGCAAAGTTACTGCAAAGTGGGGATAATACAAAATAATTCTATTTAATTTTTGTTTATTCGAGCATAAAGTGCCGCCTACTACTCTCTTGCGGATGCCGCACGGAAATGCTCCAGTGCAGCAGCCACTCCGTCCTCTTCGTTAGATAAGGTAACATAGTCGGCTTCGGCTTTTACCTCAGGCGCAGCATTCTCCATTGCCACCCCCATACTTGCCAGCTTCAACATACTCAGATCGTTGTAGCCATCGCCGAAGGCTATCAAGTCGGCAGGAGTGAGACTGATTTTTGCAAGGAGTCTGAGCAAGGACTGAGCCTTGTCTATTCCCTTGGGCACCAGTTCCAAGAAGAAGGGTGCAGAACGGAAGATGTCCATCTCCTCTCCCAATACGCCCAATAGTTCTTGCTCTGCACGAAGCATATCGGATGGGGCACCTGTCATCAATAGCTTGGTAGGGTGTGGTTCCAGAACTTCGAGGAGGTTGTCCACACGCCGGATGTTCATCTTGTTGATGCGGGATTCCTCTTTTACATATTGGTCATCGGGCATTTCGGTGATGATTTCGTTGCCGGCATAGCCGAGAAGGGCATTTTGGTGTTCCTTCGCATACTTATACAATACAGGTATTACATCATCGGGCAAGAACTGGGAGAAGAGTTTTTCGCCCGTCTTGGCATTCACGATGTTACCTCCGTTATAAGAGAGGATGTACCCCCCTCTCTGGTCTAGCTCCAGACTTTCCGCCACAGGAATGATGCCGTAGGTGGGGCGTCCAGAGGCCAGGATGATAACTGCTCCATCGGCTTCTGCCTGGAGCAGAGCCTCACGAGTCTTTGGGGTAACCACCTTGTCGTGGTTGGTCAACGTGCCGTCGAGGTCTAGAGCGATGGCACGGTATGGAAGATGATTTGCCATAATATTTCTATATTTTTTTAATGAAAGTCGAGCCCTTCGGCGTTCTCCAGCGTCAAGCCATCCTGCGTGATGACCTTCGTACCAGCCTTGTCCGACAAAATGACGAAACAAGAGCCGTAGGCTGGCAAAGTAACAATTACTATCTGACGGCTATCCACCGTATTGGTGCGGAAGGTAGCGGTAATGCTACGCTCCTTATTCTCCTGATTGGTCAGGAAATAGATGTCCTTCTGCTCACGAGGGTCTCTTATCTTACGATGGGCATAGTCCATGTGCTCTGGCAATACCACATCGGGAGCAATGCCGTACTGCGAGAAGTCGCTGGCCTGATAAGGACTGTCGATAACGATGATGCCCTCCTCACGCAGTTCCTTTATCTTCGCCTTTACCTCTGCGGATAAGTTCTGCTGCGGAATCATCAGGATGCGATAATCATGATGGTTGGGCATGGTGCCCTTCAGGTCATAGCTCAAATCCCATTTCAGCAACACCTCCTTGTTCATCAAGTCGTACTTATAGCCAGGGAGCATAGGCACAAGTTTGCCAGGAGTTAGTGAACGACCAGGATTTTCCTCGCCCGTAAACACGGCGATGTCTACCACAGGATTCCCTTGCAGCAAGAGGTTTTGACAACGGGTAATATAATCTACGAAGCCACGAGCCTCAGGATTCCAGGTATTGCCTCCCTGGAAGACGAGTAGGTTTATGCCATGTGCCAACTTGCGGTCGAGCATAGGCTTGAGCTTGGCAGGAGTCTTGTTCCATATGTTACACGTCTCTACGAACCCGTCGGCAGGGTAAGTCGGGGCATTGCTCGTGTGCGTTACCTTCAAGTCGTACTCCTGCGCCAAGTCTGTAAATGTCTTCAAGAATTTCTCGTTCACCAATTCATTGACGGTAAGGCGAATGTCCTTTAATACCTGCTTATATTTCTCCACAGATACCATAGGCACACCTGCCATCATAGGCAGGTATGGGATGAGGTCGTAGCCACGGCGCGCCTTAAACTCCTCGGCAAACTGATAGCCCCAGTTCTGGCTTCCGCACTCCCACGAGTCGAGATGCAGATACTTGACAACATCGGCATGCGGACGATTCAAGAACTGCTCATACCAAGAGGTGAAGAGTTTTTTCACAACCGCAGGCGAGAACTTGTCTATTTCGAGTCCCTTGCTATCTCCTGCCGCCTCATTGGCCTGCCCTGTAGAGGTATGTCCCATGCGAAGCAAGCGCCAAGTGCCTTTAGGCAACTTATTAACCACTATTTCATTGATTATCGCCCCTACTATTCTGTCTCCGTCCATCTTCAAGCGAACGACATCTTCCTTCGCAAAGATGTCGCTAGTGGAGACGCTATCGGCATTCTCTACCTTGACTGGCTTGAATACCTGCGGTACTTCCTTCTGCCGAACGGCAAAGGCTGCGATATCCTCGTAATAGTCTTTATATGCCTCGGGCTGACGGAGCATCATACTCTCCAACTTCTTGCCACCTTTCATGATGGTGTCAGTCCACACCACCTTCTGCATGGACTCAGCTGGAAGGATGGGCGGATTGGCTGCCAAAGCAAAATTATCGCTGACAAATACCCCCATTTCCAGTCCGAGCGAGTCAGCCTGCTGGAAAGAGTAGTCTACCATCTCCAATAACTTAGGCGACAACTGTATCGCCTCATCCTTATACTCAGGTTGCAGCAATGCGCTTCGGACAGGCACTAGGTAGCAACCGCCCAAACCGACGTTCTTCATGCCTACCAAATCGGCATGAATGCTAGACTTGGAAACTGCACCCAACTTCCAGTGCCAGAATGTCCAAGGCTTGGCGTTCGCATTCTGCTCTATCGCAGCCGACTGCTCCGCCAACACATTGGCAAATGTAAAACGAGGCATTGCCGACACCATCAAGAGAGCCAGTGATGGCAACACTCCCATTAATATATTACTTCTCATTTGAATTCTTCGTTCTTCATTCTTCACTCAATTCACTCATTCATGTCTCTTTTCTTGCCTGCCAAACTCTGGTCTGCTATTTGTTTCTGCTCCTTGGCAAGATAGTGCTTACTACTATCCACAGCTATAAAGACCCCGTCGCAGATTCCATGATTGGCTTTCTGAGGAGCGAAGGTAATAACCTTGTTATCAAACTCACCGATGTACTCCAAGTTTCCGCTGCTGGCATCCATCCACCAAACATTCTTCTTGTTGCCAGAAACCTTACGAAGGTCGAGTTTCATGGGCACACAGTTGTAATTGTATACCATCAGATAGTCATTGCCACGAGTTGCGAGCAAGCGGTTGTAACGCTCTCCATTCTCGCCCCCGATGATGCTCTGGTCTGGAATACGCTCGAAGTAAGGCATGGTGAGCATGAGATTCTTGAGATGCTTCATCTGGTTGAACCCCGGGTCGTTGAGTGCCTGATACCAAAACTTCTCTGCGTCATCGCTACCATAACCGGTAGGATAACCAGGCTTGATCATCTGCATAATGGCATTATGTCCATAAGTATGACCGCAAGAACCGGCAAACACACTCCAGTAAGCATAGCGGCGCACATCATAATCTTGCCAACGCTGCTCGTTAGGGTCATGCAATCCCTTAGGGATATCCTCGTAGCTAGGTTCTGCATCCAAGACAGGTTTCATCGGCTTGTAAGCCCAGGTAGAGTCCACATACATCCAGTTATTCTCCTCGGTATTGTCTGGGATGGGATAATCCGCATTGCCCATACGCTGCCCATACTTGCGGTGACCGCTCTGGAAGGCATGGAAGTCTATCCACTTTGCCTTGCTCCACCACTTGGCAGATGTGTAGCGGCCGCGTGGATGATAAGTCATCAGATGGTTGTGGTCGATACTCTTGATGGTTGTAGCGAGAGCCTCCCATACCTTAGGATGAATATCGCCCTGTATGTCGCCACCCATAACCCAGATGATGTTAGGTGAGTTCTTATAGCGGTTGGCGAGGAACTTGCCGTATGCCTTTGCCTGTTCTGCATTGATATTTCCATTCTTCACTTGCGAGCCCCAGATGGCCACCATACCCATGTAGATGCCATTCTGCTCGGCGAGTTTCACGATATAATCGAGGTGATCCCAATAACTATATACGCCTTGAGGATCAGCCTTCGACATATCCCAACCGGCAGGTAAAGACTCCTGACCATATATATTATAAGAAGGTGTGCCGTTCATTACCTGTACCAAGACTGTGTTGAAACCAGCCACACGGCATTTCTGTAAATAGTACTGCGCTTCTGCACGGTCCAGTCTCTCTGGCAAGAGCCAGCCTGTATCACCGAGCAGGAAGAATGGCTGTCCATTCTCAAACTGTAGGTAGCGCTGGTTGGCAGAGACCTGCAACTTGCCGTTAGCCCAAGGCTTTTGGGTGGTAGCTGCATGAGCGGTAAAGAGACCGCAAACTAGGAATAAACATAATAAAGTATTAAAGTGTTTCATTTATCGTTGTTTTAACAGATTAAGTTTTCTGTACAGATAATTGTCTTCTGTTATCATAGTAGTGGTGAAAGCAGTCTCACCACACTCTCGAAAAGTCGCTGCAAGAATGGCCGCTTCACAAAATAAGAAACATCGTCTACCAAGATACACTGCTGCTCATCCTCCAGATATATCTGCTTGATGCGCTGCGCCATCGTCTCGTCATAGAAGAAGGCGTTTGCCTCAAAGTTGTTCTCGAAACTACGGAAGTCGATGTTGGTGCTACCAATGGTCGAGAGGTTATCATCGCTCACCAAGAGTTTGCTGTGGTTGAACCCTCCCAGATACAGATATACCTTGACTCCAGCCTCTATCGCCTCCATGAGATAAGAGCGCGAAGCCCATTCCACCAGTTTGGCATCGACATGGCGTGGCACCATCAGGCGCACGTCTACCCCTGCCAATGCCGCAGTTCGCATGGCAAAGAGCACGGGTTCGGTAGGCAGGAAGTAAGGAGTTTCCATATATACGTAGTTGTGGGCTTGCAGGAGGATACGCACGTAGCCCTGCATGATGTCGGGCCACGGACTGACAGGGCTGCTTGTCACCACTTGCACGAGACAGTCATTGTCTATATGGACGTCCACAGGCGGATAGTACTTGCGACTGGTCACGAGAGTGCGGTCTACGAAATACCAGTCTATGAGGAAAGCGCGCTGGATAGCATACACGCCTCCACCCTCTATCTTGAGGTGGGTATCGCGCCATGCCTGCTTACCATCACCTCGCAGATAGCGCATGGCGATGTTCATGCCACCGATAAAGCCCCACTTGCCGTCTATCACGCAGAGTTTGCGATGGTTGCGATAGTTTACCTTACTGGTGAAGGCTGGGAAGCGCACGGGCATGAAGGCATGTACGTCGATACCGGCATCTCTCATTCGCTCGAAGAAACGGTCTTTCACTTTCCAGCACCCCACGTCGTCATAGATGAGCCTTACCTCCACACCTTGTTCCGCCTTGTCGATCAAGGCGTCGGCGATGAGATTGCCCAGTGGGTCGTCCTCGATGATATAGGTGTCCAGATGGATGTGTTCCCGGGCTTGTCCTATATCATATAATAAGGTAAGGAAGAAATCGTATCCGTTGGTATAGATATCTACTTGATTGTCCTTGAAGGGAAATGCCCAGTTCTGATCGGCGAAGAGCTTCATTAGCGGACGATTGCTGACTGGCAGGTGTAGGTTTGCCTGTTCGGCAAACTCCAGCATAGACCGCTTGGTAAGCTGGTCCATGCTCCGGTCGCTGATGAGCCGCTCCTTGCGGGTGTTCTGTCCAAAAAATATGTAGAAGACGATACCTATGAAGGGCATGAAGAAGAGCACAAGTATCCATGCCATTGTCTTGGCTGGCTGTCGGTTGTCCATCAAGACGGTGACAATCGCCGGTATCGTTATGGCGGCGTAGAGCAGTAGGTATATCCAGTGGAAGTAGAGCATGGGCGTCAGTTGAAGATGGTATTCGACTGGTTGGCAAGGAGTCTGTTCATCTGTTTCAGCTTCATAAACTCCTCTAGCAGTTCTCTATTGGACGGGTTCTTGGCAAACTCTTGCTGCACCTCGATGAGTCGCTGCACGATGTAGTGGCTGCGAAAACTTAAGATGTCCTTCAACACCAGTTGGCGCAACTTCTCGGGGCTCATCTTCATCTGTAGGCTGGCGGTGGTTATCTCCTGCTCGCCAGTAGGCAGCCCTGCCAGTCGACCAACCTCAGGGTTAGGATGGTTGGTGAAATAGGTCTGCGCCACAAATCCTTCTTCTTCGCTGTGCTCCACGGCTTCCGCCATCACCTGGTTATAGAGTTCGTTGTGAAACTTGAAGTTGTCACCGCCCAAATCCAGACTGATATATTGCGCCACGGTGAGGGAGACATCGTTGTCTTCCACGTCCTTTACCGTGATGGTCTTCTCGCCGTAGTGAATGATGAGTTGTATGAGCAGCGTCTCCACCTCCAGGAGTTTGTCCAGTGGCGTAAGTCCTCTCGCCTGCATCGGCTGCTGTGGAGCTGCCTGCGAGTCTCTGAGTCCTGCCGCACGACGTTCCTGCTTTACCTGCTCGCTCATGCCATTACGCACAAAACTATTGAGGGCATTTACGATGATGGCTTCGTTCACACCCAGTCGATGGGCGCAGTCTGTGATGTAGGAGGCTCGGGTTATCTGGTTTTTTATCTTGGAGATACTCTCCACGATACTGTTGATAGCCTGGCTCCGCTTCACGGGGTCGGTTACCCCCTTGAGCATGATGTCGGTCTTAAACTGGATGAAGTCGGTCTGGTTGTCCTCAATGTATTTTTTGAAGTCCTCGGCTGAGTGGTTTCTGGCAAAACTGTCAGGGTCGTTACCGTCTGGCAGGAAGAGAACCTTCACATTCATTTCCTCCTCCAGCAGCATATCGGTGCCTCGCAGAGCTGCGTGTACACCTGCCGCATCGCCGTCATAGAGCAGTACTATGTTGCTGGTAAAGCGATGGAGCAGGCGTATCTGGTGCACACTGAGGGCGGTACCAGAATTAGCCACCACATTCTCTATACCACACTGGTGCATGGAGATGACATCGGTGTAGCCCTCCACCATAAATACGCAGTCTTCCTTGGCGATGGCCTTCTTGGCTTGATAGAGACCGTAGAGTTCACGTTCCTTATGGTATATCTCGCTATCGGGAGAATTGACATATTTTTGACTTACGCCCTTGGTTCGACTATCGAGTACACGACCTCCGAAAGCCACCACCTTGCCGCTCACGCTAAACCAAGGGAAAATCGCTCTACCAGAGAATCTGTCGAAATACTTGTCCTCCCCACTTTTATTGCTTGCATCGTCCTTCGACACCTTAAAGCACAGTCCTGTGGCTACCAGGTATTGGGGGTTATAACCTTGCTTCACCGCCTCATCATAGAGGCTGGTGCGCTGGTTGAGTGAGAAGCCCAACTGAAACTTGTTGATGATGTCGTCCCTGAAGCCACGGCTACGAAAGTACTGCATACCGATGGCTCGCCCGTCCACGTCGTTGTGGAGGATGTCCTGATAGTATTTCGCCGCCCAATCGTTGACGATAAACATCGACTCTCGCTCATTCTCCCGCTGCTTCTCCTCATCGGTGAGTTCTCGCTCCTTGATTTCTATATGATATTTCTTGGCAAGCCATCTTAGGGCATCAGGGTAGGTCATTTGCTCCAGTTCCATCAAGAAGTTGATGGAGTTGCCTCCCTTACCACAAGTGAAGCAGTGACAGATGCCACGTGTAGGCGACACAGAGAAAGACGGATGGGAGTCGTTATGGAATGGACACAGCCCTATATAGTTGACACCACGCTTCTTGAGCGTAACAAACTCAGACACCACCTCTTCTATCTTGGTGGCATCCATAATGCGGGCTATGGTCGGTTTGTCTATCATACTACTGTAACATTAGCAAATGCAAAGATACACTAAATCATAGACAAAACAAAACAAATGATTTATTTTAACAGAAGACCATGCCATAAAACTCGTTAAATATTTGGTTATTCTCTCATAAAGTCGTACTTTTGCATCACTATGAGTAGTATTCTAGACCAAGATATTATGTACCTGCCAGGCGTAGGACCCAAGAAAAAGGAGTTGCTGAGCAAAGAGCTTGGCATCAACTCTTACGGCGACTTACTCGAATACTATCCTTACAAATACGTAGACCGCACCAAGATATTCCACATCAGCGAACTTACCCCCGACATGCCGTACGTACAGCTGAAAGGCAAGATACTGAGCTACGAGGAGATAGACACGGGCAAGCGCTGTAAGCTCTTGGTGGCCCACTTCTCAGACGGCTTCGGTGTGGTAGACTTGGTATGGTACCGCAGTGCGCAATACATCATCAAGACCTACAAGGTAGGCACAGAATATATCGTCTTCGGCAAACCTACCGTTTACGGAGGCAGATTCCAGTTTGCCCACCCCGACCTCGACGATGCCAGCAACCTGCAAATCTCGGAGATGGGTATGCAGCCTTTCTATACGCTGACTGAGAATATCAAGAAACGCGGTTATACTTCGCGCTCCATCGAGAAGATGACCAAGCAACTGGTCAGCATACTCCCTCCCCTCCCCGAAACCCTGCCAGACTTCATCGTAAGTCGCTTACATCTCGTATCCAGAGACGCAGCCTTCCGTATGATTCACTATCCACACTCCCACCAGGAGATGCAGAAGGCACAGGTACGCCTCAAGTTTGAAGAACTATTCTACGTACAACTCAATATACTAAGGTACGCAAGCGACCAGCGACGCAAGTTCCGTGGCTATGTCTTCAATCGTATCGGCAACATCTTCAATGACTTCTATGCCCACAACCTACCCTTTGACTTGACAGGCGCACAGAAGCGAGTGATGCACGAGATACGTGCCGACATGTGCAGCGGACGGCAGATGAACCGCCTATTACAGGGAGACGTAGGTTCGGGCAAGACGCTCGTAGCCCTCATGACCATGCTCATAGCCCTGGACAATGGATTCCAGGCTTGCCTCATGGCACCTACCGAAATCCTCGCCGAGCAGCATCTCCAGACCATTCAGGACTTCCTGAAGGGTATGAACATCCGTGTAGAGCTACTCACGGGTATCGTGAAGGGCAAGAAACGTAAGGAAGTGCTAGACGGACTAGCCACTGGCGACATACAGATACTCGTAGGCACCCATGCCGTACTGGAAGACCCTGTGGTATTCCAGCATCTCGGCGTAGCCGTCATCGACGAGCAACATCGTTTCGGCGTAGCCCAGCGAGCCAAACTATGGGCTAAGAGTGAAAATCCGCCCCATATCCTTGTGATGACAGCCACACCCATACCGCGTACTTTGGCTATGACCATCTATGGCGACCTGGACGTGAGCGTCATCGACGAGTTGCCACCAGGCAGAAAACCGATACAAACCCTGCACAAGTTTGACAACCAGACAACAAGCCTCTATCAGAGCATTCGCAACCAGATAAGGCTTGGCAGACAAGCCTACATCGTCTTCCCCCTCATCAAGGAGAGCGAAAAGATAGACCTCAAGAATCTGGAAGAAGGGTACGAAACCCTAAAACAAGTATTCCCCGAATTCAGACTGAGCAAGATACACGGACAGATGAAGTCGGACGAGAAAGATGCAGAAATGGCCCGCTTCGTGAAAGGCGAAACCCAGATACTCGTTGCCACCACCGTGATAGAGGTAGGCGTGAACGTGCCCAACGCATCCGTCATGGTAATACTCGACGCACAGCGCTTCGGACTATCCCAACTACACCAACTCAGAGGACGAGTAGGACGCGGCTGCGACCAAAGCTACTGCATACTCGTAACCAACTACAAGCTAACGGAAGAGACACGCAAGCGCATCGACATCATGTGCGACACCAACGACGGATTCCAAATCGCCGAGGCAGACCTTAAACTACGTGGTCCGGGCGACCTGGAGGGCACGCAGCAAAGCGGCATGGCCTTCGACCTCAAGATTGCCAACATCGCAAAAGACGGGCAACTCGTGCAACTGGCACGCACAGAAGCACAGCACATTGTCGACAACGACCCACTGTGCTGTGCTCCTCAGTACAGCATGCTATGGAATAGGCTACAGGAGCTGAAGAAGACCAACATCAACTGGGCAGCCATCAGCTAAAACGAGAAACAAGAGTAAAACTGGCTTCAGTTTGGGTACTAAATATCAAGTTCAATTTTCAACATTCCAAGTAAATATATGGATAACTCAGAAATAAAGGAAGGCTTCCTCTTCTCGCCAGAAGAACAAGGCCCCCCAGACATAATCAAGAAAGAAGCCCCTGGCATTTCACTCACCAAACAGGGCAAACCCGACCGCCGTTGCAAGCCCCCCATTCATGAGCCTCGCCCCAAGCTCACCATGGAGAAGATGCGCACGCATCTATCAACCATCAAGGAAATCAATACTGCCACAGGCATCCGATACACCAACCTACGCCTGACAGCCCACATGATTATCGGTACACGGGAAACCTCTGGCAAGGAATTCACCATTAATCTCGGTGATCTGTATCGTGCCTATCAGGAGTGCATCCGTTTTACCAGCCCCGAAGTCAAAAAGTATATCTTTATGGGACATTCCCCTGCTGTCGCCATCCTACGAATGTTACAACATGGATAACATCAGGAATTTAGGGAGTATTTTATACTCACACTTGCTAAGAAACGTTAAAGACAATCGCTTCGCGTTAAATATCGGGTAGTTTGCGTTAACAACCTTGGCAATCCGAATTATTTTTGTTATATTTGCAACGTCCATATAACAAAACTGCTATTTTAAGCATTTGCTTTCGCAGTTTTTGCGGAATTTCACTTATTGTTCTGCACTTATTAACCAATTGGACCTAAAAGAAAAATAAAGAAAGGAATATGAGTTTAAAACGTAAAATAAAAAAGATTTCGGCTGTGGCATTGTTGGCACTGACAACCTTACCCGTTTGCGGTCAAGACTTGTTGGCAAGACAAGCACCAGTAGACCATCGAATGAAATCACTGGATACGCTCGCCGTATCGCATTATCGATTGATGGAAGACAAAGAGAACCCAGCAGCCGACCTGTACGAGGACTTCTCCAACAAGTATGCCCACAAGGCTACCACATTGCCAGAGCACTTCCGCATCGACCTACGTCATTTCTGCATGCCAACTCCTAGTCGCGTTGTCACGAGCAACTTCGGTTACCGTGCTAGCTTTGGCCGCCAACATAAAGGTATGGACATCAAGGTTTATATTGGCGACTCAATCCGCGCAGCCTTCTCTGGCAAAGTTCGCATCGTAAGATATGAGGGTGGTGGTTACGGCAAGTACATTGTGATTCGTCATAACAATGGATTGGAGACCATCTACGGGCACCTCTCCAAGCAACTCGTAAGCGAGAATGACGAGGTAAAGGCAGGCGATGTTATCGCCCTCGGTGGCAACACTGGCAAAAGCACAGGTTCCCACCTCCACTTCGAGACTCGTCTCTGTGGCGTGGCAATAAACCCAGCTCTCTTCTTTGATTTCCGCAATCAGGATGTTACAGGAGATTTCTATGATTTCAAGCGCGACACTTACGAGAGTGAGTATGCCGAGGCTAATGCTGCCCGTGGCAAGATAGGCAACGGCGGCTACACCAAGGAGCAGGTGAATGGCGGCGAAGTAGGCAGATATGTAGCAACCCCTTCTGCCGAGAAGCTTTACCACAAGGTAAAAGCTGGAGAGACCCTCAACAGCATCGCCGAGAAGCGTGGCGTGAGCGTAGAGCAAATCTGCCGTCTCAATGGTTACAGAAAGGATAAGAAGCTGAATCCTGGTCAGATTATCCGCTACTCTTAATCAAAACCAGACTTAACAAAATAGAAAACTACTAGATAGGATTAGCGTAAAACGCCAAGCAGAAATCTCCGTAAGGAAATTCTTGCTTGGCGTTTTACGATTAGCATTCATCATCATCAAAACGAACATTCTTCATATTACCGAACAATTCCTTGGCATTTTTTGAAAAGTAAATCAAATCAGTTAACTTTCCTAAAGTACAAATGTTCATCTGTTAATTTTGCAAAAGAAAACTACGAAAATCCGCAAAAATCTTTCGCAGAACAACGTCTTTTATTAATTTTGCGAAAGAAAACCACAAAAATCCGCAAAGATATCAGATAATAATGGTTATTAATAGAGATAAATATCTGCAAGAATTAGTAAGCGCACGGCATAATGGACTGGTAAAGATTATTACAGGTATGCGACGCTGCGGGAAGTCCTTCCTTTTGTTTCGTCTCTTCAAGCGTTTCCTTGAAGATGACGGAGTGATGCCCGATCACATCATAGAGATGATGTTCGACGACTATGCTTTCAAGGAGTTTCGTAATCCCGACAAGTTTTATCGGTTTGTGAAAGACAGGATTGTCGATGATCAACCTTACTATATCTTGCTCGACGAAGTTCAGATGCTTGATGAGTTTGAGGATGTGCTAAACGGATTGCTGCACATCCCCAATGCCGATGTCTATGTAACGGGAAGTAACGCCCGCTTCCTGTCGAAGGACATCATTACAGAATTTCGCGGAAGAGGATATCAAATACACGTTTCACCACTCTGTTTTGCAGAGTTTATGACCGTGTATGATGGCGATAAGGTGGACGGATGGAATGAATACCTGCTATATGGCGGACTTCCCCCAGTTGTCCTACAGAAAACAGAGGAAGAGAAAGTGAGACTTCTGAACAGTCTCTTGACCGAAACCTATATGATAGATGTCATCAACAGAAACAAGGTGAAAAATGATGCTGAGATCAACGACTTGTTCAAGATTCTTGCATCAGGAATTGGTGGGCTTACGAATCCGCAGCGCCTTTCCAACACTTTCCTGTCTGTGAAGAACACATCTATCAGTGCTGCAACCATAAAAAGATACATTGACTATCTTGCTGATGCCTTTTTACTTGAGTCATGCAATCGCTACGACGTGAAAGGACGTAAGTATATCGGAACGCCCTTGAAATATTATTTTTCTGACTTGGGCATCCGCAATGCACTCCTCGGTTTCCGGCAGCAAGAGAAGACCCACCTGATGGAAAATGCCATTTACAATGAACTCCGTTATCGTGGATACAACGTGGATATTGGCAACGTAGAGTATAATGTTGTAAATGAAAAAGGAACCAACGTCAGGCGGATGCTCGAAGTAGACTTCGTTTGCAACCGAGGCTACAAACGCTGCTACATCCAGTCTGCTCTCAGTCTGCCAGACAAAGAGAAGATGCAACAAGAACTTGCCTCCTTGCTACGCATCAATGACAGTTTCATGAAATACGTGATAACTGGGGACATCATAAAGAAATACCAAAACGTTGACGGTATCGTATTGATGGACGTGTTTGACTTCTTACTGGATAAGGAGTCGGTATGATGTGACAAAAAATGTCGCAATCTCGAACTTTTCTTGAGATTGCGACACTTTTTTATCATAGTCTTGTGATGGGGCAACTCCTTGCCCTAAAAAGTTTCATGACGGCTGACTTTTCAATAAATCATAGCACGCCGAAGAAGCGAAGCACGTCGTTCAAGTTGGCTACCACCAGCAACAAGAGCAGGATACCGAAGCCAACATACTCGGCACGCTCCATAAACTTGTCGCCAGGTTTGCGCCCTGTAATCATCTCATAAAGGAGGAAGAAGACGTGACCACCATCGAGCGCAGGAATCGGAAGGATATTCATAAACGCCAAAATGATGCTCAAGAATGCTGTCATCATCCAGAAGGCATGCCAATCCCACATGGATGGGAACAAATTGCCCAATGCGCCGAAGCCACCCAAACTCTTGGCTCCTTCCTTGGAGAAAACATACTTCATGTCGCCCACATAACCTGCCAATACGTTCCAACCATACTTGACACCGGCAGGGAAACTCTCGAAGAAACCATAACTGATGTGGGTAACCTTGTAGTCGAGCATTACAGGATGATTGTAGAAGCCGAACTTCACGCCATTCTCTGAAGCCTGCAACTGCACACTACTCTTCAGAGTATCGCCTGAAGCCTTCAAGACTACCACCTGTGCAGCAAGAGCCATGACACTGTCTGTCCTGGAAGATACAGACTTTAGTACATCATCTACACGTCCAAGTTCCAACTGGAAATCATTAAACGACTCCACGTTCTTACCATTGACAGACAATATCTTATCACCCTTCACCAACCCAAGCTTACTAGCAGGCGAATCCTGCATTACGCTGTCTATCTGGAGCGGAATGTACATCTCGACGAAACGAGGACTCTCCTTAATCATATCGAGCATATTGAGGTCGCCTGGCAAATTGAGGCTCATGGGCTTACCATTACGGAGGATGTCTACACGATGGGCTGTAGAAAGGTCACGATACATGTCACCATCAAAGGTCTTGAATTCACCCCTCTCTGTACCCAAGAGGATATCATGGTCTTGGAAACCCAGTGCCTTCGCCTCGGTATTGAACTTCATACCTTGAGCCATATCCTTGGTAGATACATAGTCATCTCCCCAGTGGAAGAGTATCATGGAGTAGATGAAGAGTGCCAACACGAAGTTGACCAATACACCACCTATCATAATGAGCAGTCGTTGCCATGCTGGCTTACTGCGGAACTCGTATGGCTGCTCAGGTTGTTTCATTTGTTCGGTATCAAAACTCTCGTCTATCATACCCGAAATCTTACAATATCCTCCGAGAGGCAACCATCCCACACCGTATGTGGTATCCGAGTTCTTGGGTTTGAACTCGAAGAGATGGAACCATGGGTCGAAGAACAGATAGAACTTCTCTACTCTTACACCAAAGAGTTTGGAGAAGAAGAAGTGTCCGCCCTCATGGAGCAGCACCAAGATGGAAAGCGACAGTATGAGCTGCAACGCTTTGATCAAAAATACTTCCATTTATTTACTTTGAAAATTGAACTTTGAAAATTGAACTTTGAACGTAATGATTGGTCCTATTTTCTCTGTTCTAAATTATTAATTCTTAATTATAAATTATTCATCAGTTCCGTGGCAATACGACGAGCCTCTGCATCGGTCTGTAGATAGACATCGAGGTCTGGATTGGCATCGAATGTAGCCTTAGCCATGGTCTCCTCGATGATGTCTGCCATCTGGAGGAAGCCACATTCACCCTTGCGGAAACCCGCATTGACGATTTCATTGGCTGCATTGACGATGCACGACATATTGCCGCCCTTCTTGATGGCATCGAAAGCCAACTGGAGACACTTGAACTTCTTATAGTCTGGTTCGAAGAACTGGAGGTCTTGCGCCTTAAAGAGGTCGAGGCGGTCGCCATTGAGATGCAAGCGCTGCGGGAAAGAGAAGGCATACTGGATAGGCAAGCGCATGTCGGGCACACCGAGTTGAGCCTTCACTGCTCCATCAGCAAACTGCACGGCACTGTGTACGATGCTCTGTGGATGAATAAGCACCTCTATCTTGTCGGCAGGCACACCAAAGAGCCATTTTGCTTCCGTTACTTCAAATCCCTTGTTCATCAAGGAAGCCGAGTCGATGGTTATCTTGGCACCCATATCCCAAGTAGGATGCTTGAGGGCATCGGCTGCCGTTACTTTCTCTAACTGTTCGTGAGTATAATTGCGGAAAGGACCACCCGAACAGGTGAGGAGTATCTTTTCTACCTCATTGTCCCCCTCGCCTACCAGACTCTGGAAAATGGCACTGTGCTCACTGTCCACAGGGAGGATAGGTACGTGGTACTCCTGGGCAAGACTGCAAATCAACTCGCCCGCCACCACAAGCGTCTCCTTGTTGGCCAGGCAAATCTTCTTGCGAGCCTTGATGGCATGGATGGTAGGCTCCAGTCCAGAGAAGCCCACCATTGAGGCCAAGACCATGTCGATAGGTTCTGCCTGTACGATGTCGCAGAGAGCCTGAGCACCAGCGTACACCTTGATGTCTGGTTCATCGCTGAGCATATTCTGTAATTCCTCATAGTGCGCCTCATTGGCTATCACTACGGCAGCAGGGTGAA
The DNA here is from genome assembly GCA_963609615.1 of Oribacterium sp. Lineage (GTDB taxonomy): Bacteria > Bacteroidota > Bacteroidia > Bacteroidales > Bacteroidaceae > Prevotella. The sequence goes on along the minus strand of CAVDKC010000011.1, from coordinate 11,743 downwards.
ACTTGCGAGCTTGCTCGGCAAGTTCCTTCACTCGGTTGTTGGCGGTAAGGCAATATACCTCGTATAAGTCGCTGTGCTGCTCGATGACATCGAGTGCCTGCGTACCGATACTTCCCGTACTACCGAGAATACATATCTGTTGTTTCTTCATATTTTCTTATATTAAGAGAGAGACTCTTCGTTCTTCACTCTTCACTTAAATTTCCAGCAGTCCCTCTGGCACTGCCATTCTTATTTCCTTCTTCTCTGCGCTCACCTCCTCGATGAGGTCATTGCTGGCAGGGATGAGCAATTCGTTACCATCTGGGGTGGTAATCTCAAAAAGGAGATTGAGCGTGGAGTCGTCTACATGGTCGATGGTGCCCACTACTTTTCCTGTAATGACATCCACCAGGTTGAAACCAATGATCTCTGCCCACGTCATGTTTTCCCCATCACTATCCGAGAGATGACGTGGAAAGAACACCTCACAACCTGTATAGTTGCGAGCCTGTTCCTGGGTGTCAATGTCCTCAAATTTCACCAGCACATTGTCATCGTTCTTAAACCGGTATTCCTCCATATAGAAGGGCACGAGGATGCCGTCGATATCGAGCACCAAATAGTCGGCATCCACACGGTCGAACACATCGTCGGTGATGGCGAAGGTAATCTCTCCCTTCACTCCATGCGGCTTTCCCAGCTTCCCTATCTTATAAACTTCGTCTCGCCTAATCATAATAAAACTATTGAATTCTTCACTCTTCGTTCTTCACTCTTCACTTAGTCACAGACACGAGTAATCTTCGCCCCCAGCGCATTGAGGCGGTCCTCAATATCCTCATAGCCACGGTCTATCTGTGCGATATTGGCGATACGGCTCGTACCGTTGGCACTCATCGCAGCGATAAGCAGGGCGATACCTGCACGGATATCAGGACTGGTCATTCTGCCAGCGCGGAGCTTAATCTTATGGTCGTGGCCCACTACCACGGCACGGTGAGGGTCGCAAAGAATAATCTGTGCCCCCATGTCAATCAGTTTATCCACAAAGAAAAGGCGACTCTCGAACATCTTCTGATGGAAGAGCACACTGCCACGAGCCTGGGTGGCTACCACAAGAAGTACCGACAAGAGGTCGGGGGTGAGTCCGGGCCAAGGCGCATCGGCAAGCGTCATGATGGTACCATCGATAAAGGAATCTATCACATAATACTTCTGCTCAGGGATAACGAGATCATCACCCTCCACCTCTATCTTCACACCGAGCCGGCGGAATGCATCAGGAATGATTCCGAGATTTTTCACGGACACGTCCTTGATGCGGATGCCTTCGCCACACATAGCAGCCATACCGATAAAAGAACCCACCTCTATCATATCAGGCAAGATACGATGCTCTGCACCATGCAGTTTCTTCACACCCACAATGGTAAGCAGGTTACTGGCAATGCCACTTATCTGTGCTCCCATCGCATTGAGCAGATGGCAGAGCTGCTGGATATATGGTTCGCAAGCCGCATTGTAGATGGTCGTAGTACCCTCTGCCAGAACAGAAGCCATGATGATGTTAGCCGTACCCGTGACTGAAGCCTCGTCGAGCAACATGTAGCAGCCCTTCAACTTCTCTGCCTGAATCTGGTACACATTACGCTTCTCATCGTGCACAAAGCTAGCGCCAAGATATTTAAAGCCCAAGAAGTGGGTATCGAGGCGGCGGCGGCCTATCTTGTCGCCACCCGGTTTGGCTATGGTAGCCTTGCCACACCTACCTAACAACGGACCGAACATAAGAACGCTACCACGCAGGGATGAGCATTTCTTTACAAACTCTAGACTATCGAGATAGCTCAAGTTGAGTTCGTCGCTCTGGAAGGTATAGTCGTGGCGACCATTTTGGGTAACCTTGACACCTATCTCCTTGAGTAACGTGATGAGGTTGTTCACATCGAGAATGTCTGGCACATTGGTAATGCGCACAGGTTCATCGGTGAGGATGGTGGTACAGATTACTTCCAGCGCCTCGTTCTTGGCTCCTTGCGGAGTGATGGTACCCTTGAGCGGATGTCCGCCCTCTATGATGAAAGACTCCATAGACTTGTCTTTATATTATAATAATGTATATCGTTACTTTTTCTTCTTATTGTTACCAACGTTCTTGACAGGTGCACAATCTACTTTCTCAAATGTGCATTTGTTTAAGTCCAACTGTATCTTTCCGTCGGTATAGTGAGCGAGATCTGAAGCTACCTTCTCCACATCTGTAGAGCCGTGACTCCATTGCACGAGGTTGCGGTGCATTTGGTTGGCAGTCAGCATCACGAGTCTATCACGTTCCTTACCAGGCTCCATTGTCTTCAGTTTTTCGAAAACATCAAAGAGCATCATCCCGTAGTGGCGCACAGGTATTTTCTTCATCGGATACCCCAATGGTTCAGGTCTCTTTGCCATCTTGACCGCTCCAGACACATCGAAAGGAAAATCGACATCGAGTTGGAAGTTACTCATAATGGCCAGATGATCCCAGAGTTTTTGCTCGTGGTTTTCCACATTTCTATTCTGAGGGAACATACGGTCCATAATGCGGATGATGGTTTCGGCACAACTTTGGCGTTTCTTGCGGTCTTCCAACTTGACTGCATGATCCACCATCTGCTGAATCTCTCGTCCGTACTCTGGCAATACAAGCTGTACTCTATCGGTATTGTAGTCTAATCCTTGTATATTCATATTTACTTCTTGATATTATCACGATTACTTTAGAGCAACTTCTTGGGCATCTTTGCCACGAAGTCCTTGAGATAGAATGGCACGAAGTAAGCCACATCCTCAAAATTGCCTTCCGCAAAACGCTTCTCGGCAAGCGGAGCCATATTCTTGGCCAGCGGTTCGATGCCCTCCACAAGATGGGCATTAGGATGGTTGATAGTCTCCATGCACTTGGCAGCACCATTCCCGAAGAAATACACTGCCCCCTTGTCCAGATACTCCTTATAGGTTTCCGCATCCACGATGTCTGCCTGAATAGGGCGAACCACTCTTAGGGCGCGGTCGAGCACTTCGGCGTATACCTCCATGCGGCGAGCGTCGAGCATAGGCACTATGAGGGCATTCTCCTCCTGAGGATGTTCGCCTAGCAATACGGGGACAGCCATCAGTTCGAGGGTAGGTACAGCGATGAGCTTTACTCCCCGACCATAGCAGATACCCTTCGCCATACTTACTCCGATGCGCAAGCCTGTATACGAGCCAGGGCCACAACTTACTGCCACAGCCTCCAATGGCAGGCCATGTGCATCGAGGAAGCTCAGCGCCTCGTCTACATAAACACCTAACGTCACTGCATGGTTAGGACCAGAGTGGTCTTCCTTGTTAAAAATCACCTGTCCACTGTCACTAATTGCCACTGAGCACACGTCCGTACTCGTCTCAATATTCAATATACACGACATAATTAAAAAATATATTCTTAAATAAGGTGCAAATTTACGCATTTTCTCGCTTTTTTTTGTACTTTTGCAGAAATTTAACGTGAAAGATTATATGATACAGTCAATGACAGGCTTCGGAAAAGCTACCGCAGCCTACAAAACAAAGAAGATTAATGTAGAGATAAAGTCATTAAACAGCAAGACACTTGACCTCTCTACCCGCATAGCCCCTCTCTACAGAGAGAAGGAGATGGAAATCCGCCAGTTTATCGCAAAGAATCTAGAGAGAGGCAAGATAGACTTCTCTATCTGGATAGAGAAAGATGCGTCTACAGACGCTACCCCCATCAACGCTGCTCTCGTAAACAATTATTACCAGCAAATCAAGAAGATTTCAGCTGAAACTGGCATTCCCGAGCCTACCGATTGGTACAGCACCTTACTGCGCTTGCCCGACGTAACAACCAAGACTGATGTCGAAGAACTGACCGATGATGAGTGGGAAGCTGCCAAGAATGCCATCACCGAGGCTGTAAACCATCTCGTAGACTTCCGCAAGCAGGAAGGTGCCGCCCTCCACAAGAAGTTTACAGAGAAGGTGGACAATATCCAGACGCTCCTCGCCAGCATCGAACCATACGAAAAAAGCCGTGTAGAGAAAATCAAGCAGAACATCGTTAGCGGTCTGCAGCAGATTCCGAACGTGGAGTACGACAAGAACCGCCTGGAGCAGGAGCTCATCTACTACATCGAAAAGCTCGACATCAGCGAGGAGAAGCAGCGTCTCGCCAACCACTTGAAGTACTTCCGTGAGACGATGAACGAGGAAGGTCATGGCGTGGGCAAGAAACTCGGCTTCATCGCCCAGGAGATGGGGCGTGAGATTAACACCACGGGTTCCAAGAGCAACCAGGCGGAGATGCAGAACATCGTGGTGAAGATGAAAGATGAGTTAGAGCAAATCAAGGAACAAGTACTAAATGCTTTGTAAAAAAATGAAGAACGGATTATTGATTTTCAGTGCTCCATCCGGAAGCGGGAAGAGCACTATCGTCAACTGGCTGATGCAGGAGCATCCTGAGCTGAAGTTGGCATTCTCTATCAGTTGCACCTCCCGTGCTCCTCGTGGCACTGAGAAGAACGGGGTAGAATATTTCTTCCTCTCTCCTGAGGAATTCAAGGCCAAGATAGAGAACGACGAGTTTTTGGAGTATGAGGAGGTGTATCAAGACAGATTCTATGGCACCTTGAAATCGCAGGTGGAAAACCAACTTGCCAAAGGCGAAAGTGTAATTTTCGACGTAGACGTGAAGGGCGGAGTCAACATCAAGAAGTTCTATGGCGAACGTGCCATGAGTATTTTCGTACAGCCACCATCGGTGGAAGAACTGCGTCGTCGCCTCATAGGTCGTAACACCGATGCACCTGAGGTTATCGAGCAGCGACTTGCCAAGGCCAGCTATGAAATGACCTTCGCCCCCCAGTTCGACCACGTGGTAGTGAACGATGACCTGGAGAAGGCTGAGCAAGAAGTCTATCAACTCGTTTCTGAGTTTCTAAGTGAAGAGTGAAGAACGAAGTGTGAAGAATTCAATAGCTTTTATGGGCGCAATCCTCATTATTAATTATTAATTATAAATTAAAATCATCATGCCGTCTATAGGAATTTTCGGCGGAAGTTTCAATCCCATCCATACGGGGCACATTGCCTTGGCGAAGAGCCTTTGCGAGAAGGCGGGGCTGGACGAGGTGTGGTTTATGGTGTCGCCCATGAATCCCTTCAAGAAGGAGGCCACCGACTTGCTCAGCGACCACCTGCGGTTGGCAATGGTGAAAAGGGCATTGGAGGAAGAGCCGCAGCTCAAGGCTTGCGACTATGAATTCCAACTTCCCAAGCCCTCCTATACCTGGCACACGCTGCAAGCCATCAGCCGCGACTTTCCCGACACTACGTTTACATTGCTCATCGGCGGTGACAACTGGGCGGCCTTCGACAAGTGGTACCACCACGATGACATCCTTTTCCACCACCCCATCGTGGTCTATCCGCGCCAAGGAAGCAACATCGGCGAAGTGCCCGAGGGAGTAACCATCGTGGAGACTCCCCTGCTCAACATCAGCAGCACGGAGATTCGCCGACGCATCCAGGCGGGCGAGAGCATCAAGGGGATGGTGCCAGAGTGCATCGAGAACCTGGCGACTGAATACTACACCCATCCCTCTCCGCTCTCCAGTAGCTCCCCTAAATTTCCCAAATCCCAAACAGAAAAGAAATGAGTTGGAAAGAAACCATCAAGAAGTGTCTCAATGTGGCATCGGCACCCATCCGCAAGAATGCCAACTTCTTCGTGTTCATGTGCCTGCTGGGCATGATCAGTAGCATCGTGACTACCCCCGCCAAGGGCGTGCTCTACGACAACCTGTTCCTGGAACTTTTCACAGACCTCTACATTCTGTGCGCCCTCCTCGCCGTCTTGCCCAGAAAGGTGTACCTAGTCGTTCGTGCCGTACTATACCTTATATTATATAGTACAGCTGCTGCCGACACCTATTGCTTCGCCAACTTCGGTTCTACACTCAACCCCTCGATGCTGATGCTGGTGGGCGAGACCAACAGTTCGGAGGCCAGCAACTTCCTCTCTGCCCTCATCTCTGCCGAGGTCGTCTTCAGCAGCGTGGGGTGGATTTTATTGTTGGCACTCATCCAGTTGCTCATCGCCATCTTCCGCAAGCCTCTCGTCAAGGTGTATGTTTTCCTCATCACCTGCCTGGAACTGGCCTCGCTCAAGAAGCGGCTTATGGCGATACCCCGCATCACAGCCGCCCTGCCAGCATGCTTCGGCATCCTCTGCACAGCCCTGTTCATCATAGGTCTATGCGCCTCCTGGCACAACAAGGCGGCCTTCCACAAGCTTATGACGGGCCGCACCATCGGCGAGGTAGAGCACACGCTCACCGAGAAAGACCATGCCGTACTCTATCTGCCCATCTACCGCCTCAACTTCAGCATCTATGCCAACAAGTTGGCAGCCCATCAGATTACCCAACTCATCCACGCTGCCCACAAAGTGAGAGTGGACAGTTGCAGCTACCAGTCGCCCAACATCGTGCTCATCATCGGCGAGAGCTTCGGCAGGCACCACTCCCAACAGTACGGTTACTTTATGGAGACCACACCTAACCAAGTGGCACTGGAGAAGAGCCGGAAGCTCACCAAGTTTACCGATGTGGTGAGCTGCTGGAACCTAACAAGCTTCGTATTCAAGAATATGCTCTCCACCCACGTGGTAGGCGAGAAAGGCGAATGGTGCGACTACCCCCTCTTCCCCGAGGTATTCCGCAAGGCGGGATACAATGTGACCTTCATCACCAATGAGTTTCTGCCGCAGGCCAAGGAGGCGGTGTATGACTTCAGCGGCGGTTTCTTCCTCAACAACCCCGAACTGAGCAAACTACAGTTCGACCACCGCAACACGCAGCTCCACGCCCTCGACGACGGTCTGCTGAAAGACTACGACGACAGCCTGAAGAACTTTCAGAAGGAGCACAACCTCACCATCTTCCATCTCATGGGTCAGCACGTGAACTACAAACAGCGCTATCGCCGCACGCAGACCCATTTCTGGGCAGGCAGCTACGAGGAGCAGCGCCCCGAACTTACCGATGCCCAGCGCAAGATGCTGAGCCACTACGACAACGCCACCCTCTACAACGACTCCATCGTGGCGCAGATAGTAAAACGCTTCCAGAAACAAGACGCCATCATCATCTATGTGCCAGACCATGGCGAGGAATGCTACGAGGAAAACCGCGGCTTCATCTGCCGCAACCACTCCGCCGAAATAGACTGGCCTTTGGCGCACTATGAGTTCGAGGTGCCTTTCTGGATCTACTGCTCGCCCAAGTACATCAAGAAGCACCGCGACATCTACCGTCAGATTCGCAAGGCAAAGGACAAGCGCTACATGACCGATGCCCTCCCTCACCTATTATTATATTTGGCAGGAATCGAGACACAGACTTACAATCCGAAGTATAACATCCTCAGCCCTGAGTATGACGAAATGCGTCCAAGAATATTAAAGAATACGGTGGATTATGACAAGTTGAGGGATGCAGAAATGGAGAAACAGAAAAGATTGCAGGAAGCAGAGAATGCAACATCAAAAAATCATCATCATAACAAGAAATAACTTTTTTTAAAATATGAGTAGTCCATCATTAAGTCGTTCAGAATGCAACGTGCTGCGAGGCCTTGCCATTATCGGCATTTTCTTGCACAACTACTGCCATTGGCTCGGTCCTATCGTCAAGGAGAACGAGTATCAGTACTTCCAGCACAACGTGGATTGGCTCAACCAAGTATTGGTCAATCCAGACCTCAACCTGCCATTCCATCTCATTTCCTTCTTCGGGCACTATGGAGTGCCAATCTTTCTCTTCCTCAGTGCTTATGGACTGGTATTGAAGTATGAAGCCAAACCTCATCTAGAAAATGCGACACAGTTTGTCGGCATCAATGGAAAGAAGTTATGGAATTGGAGAGAGCCTTTGCGTTTCATCCGCTATCACTACTTGAAACTCTTCAAGATGATGATAGTGGGCTTCGTGGCGTTCACTATGCTCGACTACATCACGCCAGGCACCCACAAATACCATCTGCTCGACATCGTGGCAATGCTGGGAATGTTCAACAATCTCCTGCCCAATCCCGACCACATCATCTGGCCAGGACCATTCTGGTTCTTCGGACTGATGTTGCAACTCTACATTGTCTATCGCTTGTTTATCTATCGCCGTCATTGGGGATTCACCGTAGGCTTGATGGCGATTTGTCTGATCTTCCAACTTTTCTTGGGCTTCGATAACCCAGAGAGCGAGACAATGAACCGTTACCGCTATAACTTCATGGGAGGCATGCTGCCATTCGGCTTAGGTATTCTTTACGCCCGATATGGTGAGAAAATCCTCATGACCTTCCACCATAACGTAATGAATTTCTTCGGCATCATCTTCTGCGGTTCCATCATCTATAGCCTCAGCGGAAGCATGTTGGGTTGGACATTCGTACCGCTCTTCATCTGTTTGTTATCTGTATTGGTGGCAAAACTGCTGTCTGAAGTGAAATGGTTATCAGGAGCAAACAAGACCTTGGAATGGTTGGGGGGAATCTCCGCTGCCTTGTTTGTTTGCCATCCGATTACAAGAAAGATTTTCATCCCAATCAGCCGACAAGGAGACATGTATGCAGGACTATTGCTTTATATCATATCAAGCATCTGCCTAGCATGGTTATTCTCACAACTGATGAAGAAAATTCCGAATCCGAAGCATTAAAGAGTGAAGAACGAAGAGTGAAGAGTGAAGAATTCAATACTATTGAAACTCACCCTTCGTTTTCCAACTCCATAAATAAAAATATAAACAAGAAGGCAAGAGGAGTCTTCACTCTTCGTTCTTCACTCTTCACTTAAACCATGAAGATAAAAGATATAGAACTGGCGAACATTAGCCGCTTCCGCGGAGAATTGATGGGGGCAGCGATGCTCTTCATCATCCTCTTCCATGTGGCACTGCCCCGGGAGGATGCATTCTTCGGACTGCGCCGCATGGGCAACGTGGGCGTGGACATATTCCTCTTCCTCAGCGGTATCGGACTCTGGTTCTCCTGGGCGAAGACCCCCTCGGCGAAGCATTTCTTTATCCGCCGCTACCTGCGCATCTACCCCACCTGGCTCATCATCGCCTGCCTCTTCTATATACCCCGCTTCCACGGAGGAAGCACTTGGGCATGGGTGAATCTCTTCGGCGAGATAACCATCAACTGGGGGTTCTGGCTCCATGACGAACTGAACTTCTGGTACATCCCCGCCACAATGATGCTCTACCTCTTCGCCCCCGCCTACATGGAAGTCATCAAACGGCACCCCATCTACCGGTGGCTACCCGTGGTGATGGTGATGTGGTGCATCCTCGTGCAGTATGTTACCCCTATACATCAAGCCGTTGGTCACCTGGAGATATTCTGGAGCCGCGTGCCCATCTTCTTCATCGGCATCAACATGGGCGAGATGGTGCGGCAGAAACAGACGCTCGACGGGGCAAGCATCTGGATGATATGGCTCATGTTCCTGATGACGCTACTGGCGAGCATCTTTCTTGAGCAAGAGAAGCATGGGCAGTTTCCCCTCTTCCTGGAGCGAATGCTCTACATCCCGCTCACTATTACCACCATCCTGCTCTTGAACCGCATCTTCCGCCGCACGCCCCACTGGTTCAACCGCAGTTTCATGTTCGTGGGTGCCCTAAGCCTGGAGGCTTACCTCATCCACATCCACTTCGTGCTCGACTACATCGAGCCTTACCACTGGGGCTATTGGCCCACCTTCCTCGCCTGCGTTGCCATCACCCTGCCCGCAGCCTGGGTACTTAGCAAGATAGCAGAGTGGATTTCCAAGGAACTATCCAAGATGATTAAATAAAGAACAGAATAATGAAAGAAATAGACAACATAGAAAAAGACAGCCAGGGATTTGCAGCATGGATGCGACTGATACGTCCCAAGCAGTGGATTAAAAACTGCTTCGTCTTCGTACCCTTGTTCTTCGGCGGTGCCCTATTTCATGCCGACGCATTGGTTTCGGGACTGGTAGCATTCTTCGCATATAGCTTTGCTGCATCCAGCATCTATTGCTTCAACGACATCTACGACGTGGAGGCAGACCGCCGCCATCCTGTGAAGTGCCACCGTCCGATAGCCTCGGGAGCCATCAGCGTGAAAAAGGCTTATGCCATGATGCTCTTGATGTTCGCCTTATCCATGGGCAGTTGCTCTTTGCTCGGTTCGCTGGAGACCATCGGCATCATCGCCTTCTACTGGCTACTAAACCTTGGCTACTGCGCCAAGCTCAAGCAGTACGCCATCATCGATGTGTGCATCGTGGCGTTCGGCTTCGTGCTGCGGCTCTTGGCGGGCGGTGTCGCCACACACATCATGCTGAGCAAGTGGATTGTGCTGATGACGTTCCTCATCACTCTCTTCATGAGCTTTGCCAAGCGGCGCGACGATGTGGTGCGCATGGAGAAGACGGGAGAGGCACCGCGCAAGAACACCATCCGCTACAATCTCACCTTCATCAACCAAGCGATTACCATCACCGCCTCCGTTACCCTTGTGTGCTACATCATGTACACCGTGAGCCCGGAGGTGATAGAAAACTTCCATACCGAGAACCTCTACCTTACGAGTGTCTTTGTACTGGTGGGACTGTTGCGCTACATCCAGATAGCCGTAGTAGACCAGCAGAGCGGCGACCCTACAAAGATTATCCTCCGCGACCGCATCACCCAGTTTATCGTACTGGCGTGGCTGTTGTCATTCCTCTTCCTCATCTATATCGTATAAGCAATGGAAAAGAAAAAAGTATATTGTTTCGACTTTGACGGAACATTGACCACGAGCGACACTTTGCTAGAATTCATTAAGTTTGCCAAAGGAAAAGGACGCTTTCTCACGACATTCTTGATGTATAGTCCGATATTGGTACTGATGAAACTGCACCTTTATCCCAACTGGAAGGCCAAGCAACATATCTTCGCCCATCTCTTCGAGGGGATGAGAATCGAGAAATTTGATGCGCTCTGCCGTAGGTTCGCCGAGGAGCACCAGCATCTGCTTCGCCCACAAGGCATTGCCCGTGTACACGAGGCATTAACCGCCAATGCCCAGGTATTCATCGTGAGTGCCAGCATAGACAATTGGGTACGTCCCTTCTTTCAAGTCAGAGGTTTGGAAAATATTACTGTGCTCGGCACCCAGATAGAGATTGCAGAGGGCAAACTAACGGGGCGCTTTAAGACCAACAACTGCTATGGCAAGGAAAAAGTACACCGTATCACAGAAGTACTATCCACCCCTACAGACGACAGTAATCCCGCCTCTTTCGACCGAAACCAATACTACATTGAGGCTTTCGGCGACAGCCGAGGTGACAAAGAACTACTTGCCTTCGCCGACCGTGGGCATTACAAACCATTCAGAAATTATGGTTAGAAATGACTATTGCCTATTTTCTTCCAAATGCTTACTTTTGCACCGATATTGCAAGAAGCAATGAATCATAAGAACAAAACAACAACAAAAGTATTCATTATGAAGAAAAATGTAATCATCATGTCTCTTGCGGCTCTCGCCCTTGTGGCATGCCAACAGACAAAGAAGAACCAGGCGACGGAATCAAACGAGAAAACAGCTTTCCAAGTAGAGAACTGCGACATCACAAGATTTCCTCGGACACCCACATTATTGGCAGCTACTATTCGCTCGATGGCAA
>CAVDKC010000010.1:0-34491 GCA_963609615.1 Oribacterium sp. | reverse complement strand
TAGAGTTTGACGCCAGCAAGCCTGACGGCACGATGCGCAAGCTCATTGATGTGGAGAAACTTCACAGTCTCGGTTGGACCCACAAGGTGGAAATTGAGGACGGTGTGAAGAAACTCTACGAGTGGTATCAAGAAAGTCTGAAAGACTGATGAACAAGCTTTATACTCTTCTTCCTGAGTTTTGGGAAGATGATGAGAAATAAAAATGAATTTTAATATTTAATCAAAATAAGGTATAACCTCCACTGGTATCTTCTGGTGGAGGGCTAAACCTCATATGCTTATTTGGAATATGAGGTGGATACCGAATACTTACAAACTAAAGAGATTGGTGGATGAATTTCTCGATTACTTCAGTTGGGGTGGGGGAGAACCAGTGGATTTCCGGGTCTCGCTTAAACCAAGTGAGTTGCTTGCGCATATATTCCCGGCTGTGAGATTGTATCTGTCGGATAGCCTCATTACGGTCTATCTCGCCATCGAAGTAGGCAAACAATTCCTTATAGCCCACGGTACGGAGAGAGGTGAGACCTTTTTGGGGGTATACGTTTCGAGCCTCCTGCTCTAACCCATCGTCCATCATCTGCAACACACGTTGGTTGATGCGGTCGTATAGTTCGGTACGGTCACGGTTCAGACCTATCTTGATGATGCGGAAGGGACGCTGTTTCTTTTCGGCGGTACGGAAGGAGGTATAGGTCTTGCCCGTCTGATGACAAATCTCTAGGGCGTGAACCACACGGCGAGGATTCTTCTGGTCTACTATCGCCCAATGCTCGGGGTCCATCTGGTGAAGTTCTTCTACCAGAGCCTCCAGTCCCTCTTGTTCCAGACGTTGCTTCATCCAGGTGCGGATGTCGTCTCTCACGGTAGGGATGTCGTCGATGCCCTTGCATACGGCATCGATATACATCATGCTGCCCCCTGTAAGCAGGGCTACATCATGGTGGGGAAATATCTCGTGCTCCAAGAGATGCATCACGTCTGCCTCGTATTGGGCGGCACTGTAATAGTCCTCAATGTGGTGATTGCCCACGAAGTAATGCTTCACCCTTTGCTGCTGTTCGGCAGTAGGTGCGGCGGTGCCAATGGGCAACTCAGCGAAAATCTGCCGGGAGTCGGCATTGATGATGGGCGTGCCGAGATGCTCTGCCAAAGAAAGGCAAAGTTCGGTCTTGCCTACACCTGTAGGCCCTAGTACTACGATTAAGGTCTTCATTTTTTTTAGTTAATAGTTAATAGTTTATAGTTAATAGGGCTATCTTTCCTATTTTAGTTAATAGTTTATAGGGCAATCTTGCTTGGGCAGTCTTGCTAACGGTGAAACCGCTATTAACTATAAACTATTAACTATAAACTATTAACTATCTAATAATTCCTCGTTTAGAACTCTCCACGAAGTCGATGATGTACTGAATCTCCTTGGTAATCTCAAGGTTATTCTTGATTTCCTCGATGCCTTCCTTCAGTACGCCCTTGGAGTAGAGCAAGCGGTAAGCCTCGTGGATGTTCTGGATGGTCTCGTTGCTGAAACCGCGGCGTCGCAAACCTACGAGGTTAAGAGCGCAATAGCGAGTAGGCTCCTTGCCGGCGATGATGTAAGGAGGAATATCCTGTGAGAAGCGGCAGCCGCCCTGAATCATCACGTAGCCTGCAATGTGGCAGAACTGGTGAACGAGCACATTTGCACTGATGATGGCATTGTCGTCTACCACCACTTCGCCAGCAAACTTGGTGGAGTTGCCGATGATAAGACCGCTACCCAGCTCACAGTCGTGAGCCACGTGTACGCTCTCCATCAAGAGGTTGTTGCTACCCACTACAGTCTTGCTCTTGGAGGCTGTGCCGCGAGAGATGGTAACGTTCTCGCGGATGCTGTTGTTGTCGCCAATCTCGCAAGTGGTAGCCTCGCCCTTGAATTTCAAATCCTGTGGCTTGGTAGAGATGCTTGCGCCTGGGAATATTTCATTGTTGCTGCCGATGCGGGCTCCTACATGGATGGTTACGCTGTTCTGCAGCACGTTGTTGTCGCCCAAAACGGTGTCCTTGTCGATATAACAGAAAGGACCGATAATGTTGTTGTCACCCAACTTGGCTTCTGGGTGAACGTATGCTAAAGGACTAATCTGATTCATAATTTACTTGTTTTTTACGATTTGTGCCGTGAATGTAGCCTCTGCCACCACCTGGTCGCCTACGAACATGTAGCCCTTCATCGAGCTGATGCCGTGACGTACTGGGGCAAGCAATTCTACGCGGAAGAGGAGGGTGTCGCCCGGTATCACCTTCTTGCGGAACTTCACGTCGTCTATTTTCATAAAGTAGGTGCTCCAACGCTCTGGCTCCTCCAGCTGGTTAAGTACCAACAGGCCGCCGCATTGTGCCATCGCCTCTACCTGTAATACGCCTGGCATTACTGGCTCCTCAGGGAAGTGCCCCTGGAAGAAAGGCTCATTGGCTGTAACGCTCTTCACGCCCACGATGCTGTTGGAACCCATGGCGATAACCTTGTCTACCAGCTGCATGGGATAGCGGTGAGGCAGGAGTTGGCGGATGCGGACATTGTCCATGATAGGCTCCTCGTTAGGGTCATAGATGGGGGCCTGAATCTCGTGCTTGCGAATCTCCTTACGCATGAGGCGGGCGAACTTGTTGTTTACGGTATGCCCCGGACGGGTGGCGATAATGCGACCTTTGATAGGTTTGCCGATGAGTGCCATGTCGCCGATGATGTCGAGCAACTTGTGGCGTGTACACTCGTTCTCCCACTGCAAAGGCTTGTGCTGGATATAACCGAGCTTGGTGGCATCCATGTGAGGCACCTTGAGGTGGTCGGCGAGCTGGTCGAGCTGAGTTTGCTCTACCTGGCGCTCGTAGATGACGATGGCATTGTCGAGGTCGCCACCCTTGATGAGGTTGGCCTGGAGCAATGGCATGATGTCGCGTACGAAGACGAAGGTGCGCGCCGATGCTATCTCTTCGGCATAGGTCTCCATCTTGTCGAGGGTGGCAAACTGGCTGTTGATGAACTTACTCTCGAACGAGCACATCGCCGTGATAGAGAACTCCTCGTCCGGGAGGATGGTGATGACAGAGCCATTCTCTTCTTTCACCTCTATCTTGTGGCGGATGATATAGTAATCCTTCTCGGCGTTCTGCTCCTGAATGCCCACGCTGTTGATTTTCTCCACATACATGGCAGCGGAGCCGTCGAGGATAGGAAACTCAGGACCGTTTACCTGAATCAAGCAGTTGTCGATGCCCAAGGCATAGAGTGCCGACATACCGTGCTCGATGGTAGAGACGCGGATATCGCCCTTGCCAAGTACGGTGCCGCGCTGAGTCTCCACGACATTCTCGGCTACAGCCTGGATGATAGGCTCGCCCTCTAGGTCGATGCGTTGTATTTTGTAACCAGTGTTCTCTGGGGCAGGATTGAATGTCACGGTCAGGCTAAGACCTGTGTGCAATCCCTTGCCGCACAAAGAGAAACTACCTTTCAGTGTCTTCTGTTTTGACATAATTCTTTATTTTTATAATGGGTGTTGAATTACTTCTTTTTCAGTTCTTCGATTTCTTTCTTCAGCTCGTTCAGCTCCTTGTACATGTCGGGCAGGCGACGGAAGATGGCCTGCGACTTGAAGTAAGCACGCTGTTCCATAGGAGGAGTGCCGATGAGCTGCTGACCGCTCTTCAGGTTGCCAGGCACACCGCTCTGCGCTCCGAGGAATACCTTGTCGCCGATGGTAATGTGACCGGCGATACCTACCTGTCCGCCGAACATACACCACTGACCCACCTTGGTGCTACCGGCAATGCCTACCTGAGAAGACATTACGGTGTTTTCGCCGATGTCGGTGTTGTGGGCTATCTGAACGAGGTTGTCGAGCTTCACGCCCTTGCGAACGTAGGTAGAGCCCATGGTAGAGCGGTCTACGCAAGTGTTGGCACCAATCTCCACATTATCCTCGATGGTGACGATACCTATCTGAGGAATCTTGTCGTATCCTTCAGGACCTGGAGCGAAGCCGAAGCCATCGGCACCAATTACGCAGCCTGCATGGAGAGTGACGTTATCGCCGAGCTTGCAGCCATGATAAACAGTCACGTTAGGGTAGATGAGCGCATTCTTTCCCACCTTGACACCTTCGCCGATGTAAGCGTGTGGATAAATCTGGCTACCTTCGCCCACCTCTGCACCATCAGCGATATAGGCGAATGCCCCTACGTATACGCCATCGGCCACCTTAGCCTTAGGTGATACGAAAGCCAAAGGGTCGATGCCTGTCTTCTTAGGTTTCATGGACTCGTACATCTGAAGTAATTTTGCCACGCATTCGTATGCGTTCTTTACCCGGATGAGGGTAGTGCTTACAGGCTTTTCCAACTCGACGGTCTCATCAATGAGGACGATGCTCGACTGCGTATCGTATACGAAGTGAGTGTATTTAGGGTTTGAGAGGAATGAGATTGCTCCCTCCTTGCCTTCTTCTATCTTGGCGAAGGTGTTTACTTTGGCGTTTTCGTCACCTTCCACCGTTCCCTGGACAAACTGGGCTATTTGTTGAGCGGTAAATTCCATATTAATCTGTTTTATTTATATTTTGTGCAAAAATAACAAAAAAGATTCAGAAACTCGTATTTCTTTTGTAATATTTTGCTTTTTAGCTGAATAAATACCTAAAATTAAGGCGCAAAGCTTCTTGTTACGGAAACTTTGCGCCTATATTCGTTTTTTTTGAAAGTTTATAACTTAGCCAATTCCTCAGCCATTTGCTCCTGAAGTTCCTTGGCTTTTTGGGCTGCCACCTCTGCGAAGTCACCGCCATTGCTGGCATAGATGATGCCACGGGAGGAGTTGACGAGCAAGCCGCAGTCCTTGATAATGCCATACTTGCAAACTTCCTGCAGGCTTCCACCCTGTGCGCCTACGCCGGGGACGAGGAGGAAGTGATTAGGAGCTACCTTGCGTATGTCTTCGAACATCTGTCCCTGTGTGGCACCTACCACATACATCATGTTCTCGTCGTTGCCCCATTCCTGGCTCTTCTTCAATACCTTCTCGAAGAGACGTTCGCCCTGCTTGTCTTCGGTGAGCTGGAAATCGTGACTGCCCTTGTTGCTGGTGAGGGCCAAGAGGATGACCCACTTGTCCTTGTACTCAAGGAAAGGCTTTACCGAGTCTTCGCCCATGTAGGGAGCTACGGTCAAGGAGTCGAGATCGTACTCCTCGAAGAAAGTCTGGGCGTACATCTTGCTGGTGTTGCCGATGTCGCCACGCTTGGCGTCGGCGATGATGAAGTGGTGAGGATAGTGAGCCTTGAGATACTTGATGGTGTTCTCGAAAGCAATCATGCCGTCGATGCCATGGCTCTCATAGAAAGCCAGGTTGGGCTTGTAAGCCACGCAGTATGGAGCAGTTGCATCAATGATGGCCTTATTGAAGACGAACATCATCTCGGCTTCTGCGCCCTGGATTTCCTCATTGTTCTTGATGCACTCTGGCAATTTGTTGATATCAGTGTCGAGACCTACGCACAAGAAGCTCTTCTTGGCGAAAATCTGCTCTACAAGTTCTTTTCTGTTCATTGCTTTTGTTCGTTTACAATTCTGTTTCTTTCAGTTTTTCTGCGTTCTCTGCTACGGTGAGGGCATCAATCATGTCCTGGATGTTGCCACCGAGGAAACCGCTAAGGTCGTGTGTGGTATAGCCGATACGGTGATCGGTGACACGCCCCTGTGGGAAGTTGTAGGTGCGGATCTTTGCCGATCGGTCGCCTGTGGAGACTAGGCTCTTGCGGCGGCTGGCAATGTCGTCTACATACTTTTGGTGCTCACGGTCGTGGATGAATGTGTAGAGACGGCTCAAGGCACGCTCTTTGTTCTTGGGCTGGTCGCGGGTCTCGGTACACTCGATGAGGATTTCTTCCACCTCGCCTGTCACAGGATTCTTCCAAGGGTAGCGAAGGCGCACGCCCGATTCCACCTTGTTTACGTTCTGTCCACCTGCTCCTGAACTACGGAAGGTATCCCACTTGATGTCGCCCTCGTTGATATTCACCTCAAATTTATCTGCCTCCGGCAATACGGCTACGGTGGCTGCAGAGGTGTGCATACGTCCCTGAGTCTCGGTGGCAGGTACACGCTGTACGCGGTGTACGCCGCTCTCATACTTCAATGTACCATATACATCAGTTCCGCTTACTGCGAAGTCGATTTCCTTGTATCCGCCTACTGCACCCTCTGAGACGGATGTAACAGAGACATTCCATCCCTTCGATTCGCAGTATTTCTTATACATATTAAATAGGTCGCCAGCGAAGAGGGCTGCCTCATCGCCGCCAGCACCGCCGCGGATTTCCATCTGTACATTCTTGGCATCCTCAGGGTCTTTGGGCACCAGTGCAATCTTGATTTCTTCCTCCAGTTTTGGCTGGAGAGCCTCGTTCTCGTTCAGTTCCTCGCGCGCCATCTCCTTCATCTCAGGGTCGCTCTCGTTGGCGAGGATGTCTTTCGCCTCCTTGATAGAGTTGAGACAGTTGATGTATCGCTTGCGTGCGTCCATGATGTCGCCCAGGTCTTTCCACTCCTTGGTGAGTTTTACGTATCGTGTCTGGTCGGCGATAACGTCAGGGTCGGTAATGAGGGTGCTTACTTCCTCGTATCGGCTCTCTAAGCCTTCTAGTTTCTGTAATATATTGTTATTGTCCATACTTTTCTATTAATACTCAAATGTTCCGTACTCGCTCTTGATGGTGAGGCTGCGCTTTCCTTCCTCAATATGACCCACTACCTGAGCATCGATGTTGAAACTCTTGCTGATGGCGATGACCTTTTCGGCTACCTCTGGGCGAACGTAGATTTCCATGCGGTGACCCATGTTGAATACCTGGTACATCTCCTTCCAGTCTGTGCCCGAGCAGTCGTGGATGGCCTTGAAGAGTGGTGGCACTGGGAACATGTTGTCTTTGATGACTTTGCAGTCTTCGCCTACGAAGTGTAGTATCTTTGTCTGTGCACCGCCTGTACAGTGTACCATGCCGTGTACCTCTGGGCGAAGCTCGTCGAGCAACTTCTTGATGACTGGGGCATAGGTACGGGTGGGAGAGAGTACTAGTTCGCCGGCGTTGATAGGGGCTCCTTCTACCTCGTCGGTCAATTGATACTTGCCACTGTAAACCAGCTCTTCTGGTACTGCGTGGTCGTAGCTCTCGGGATAATTCTCGGCGAGATACTTGGCGAATACATCGTGGCGGGCAGAGGTAAGGCCATTGCTGCCCATACCGCCGTTGTACTTCTTCTCGTATGTAGCCTGACCAGTGGAAGAAAGACCCACGATGACGTCGCCCGGACGAATGTTGGCGTTGTCGATGACATCGCTGCGCTTCATGCGGCAAGTCACGGTAGAGTCGACAATGATGGTGCGCACGAGGTCGCCCACGTCGGCAGTCTCTCCGCCAGTAGGGTAGATGCCGATGCCCATCTCGCGCATCTCGTGGAGCAAGTCGTCGGTACCATTGATGATGGCAGAGATTACCTCACCTGGCACGAGCATCTTGTTTCTGCCGATGGTAGAGCTTACGAGGATGTTGTCTACGGCACCCACGCATAGCAGGTCGTCGGTGTTCATCACGATGGCATCTTGTGCGATGCCCTTCCATACGGAGAGGTCGCCCGTCTCCTTCCAGTACATGTAGGCGAGGCTCGACTTAGTGCCTGCACCGTCGGCGTGCATGATGTTGCAATACTCCGGATCTCCACCCAGAATGTCAGGGATAATCTTACAGAAAGCCTGTGGGAAGATTCCCTTGTCTATGTTCTTGATGGCGTTGTGCACATCTTCCTTCGCAGCGCTTACGCCGCGCATCATATAGCGATTGTTACTCATTTTTATTGAATATTGAATGTTGTGATATGTTGAAGATTGAAAGTTGAAGGTTGAAAGTTATGATATGCTTTGGGGTATGATTTACTTCAGACAAGATGAATCTTGGAAGACTCATCATAACATTCAACTTTCTACTTTTCCCTAATGCCAGAAATCCCATGAGGCGAAGGCTTGCAGCAAGAGCATCTCCAAACCGTTCTTTACGGTGGCCCCTTGCTCCTTGCCCTTCTTCATGAAGAGAGTTTCGTCGGGATTATAGATGAGATCGTAGAGTAGGGTATGGGTGTCCATCGCCTCGTAAGGTAATAGTGGGCATTCGTCTACGTGTGGGTACATGCCCACAGGAGTGCAGTTGACGATGACGTTATACTCCTGGATTATTTCAGGCGTAATCTTGTCATATTGTATCGTGTCAGGACGTTCGTATCGACTCACGAATACTGTCTCCAGTCCGAGCGACTTCAGTCCGTAGTTTACAGCCTTGCTGGCTCCGCCCGTGCCCAAGATGAGAGCCTTCTTGTGGTACGTCTCGATGAAAGGTTCGATGCTGCGGGTGAACCCGATGACATCACTGTTATAACCCTTGAGGATGACGTCGTTGCCCTTGTGTGTCACCTTGATGACATTGACGGCTCCGATGGCATTGGCCTCTGGGCTTACCGAGTCTAGATAGCTGATTACTTTCTCCTTGTAAGGAATGGTCACGTTGAGTCCTTTCAGCTCTGGATTGGAGTCGAGTATCTCTGGCAGGTCTTCTATGCTAGGTATCTCGAAATTGATGTACTGGGCATCGATTCCTTCGTTTGCAAACTTCTCGTTGAAGTAGTTCTTGGAGAACGAGTGCCCTAGGGGGTAACCTATGAGTCCATACTTGTCCATAATATTTTTGTTTTATTTGGTTGCGAAATATAAAGTGCAGATGCCGAAGGTGAGTCGCTTGAACTCTGCTTGGGCAAAGCCTGCCTTCTTGAATACCTGCATCATCACCTCCCCTTGCGGGAAAGCGGCTATTGTCTTGTTGAGATAATCGTAGGCACTCTGGTCTTTCGAAATCAACTTGCCGTAGATGGGCAGCACTGTATTCGAATAAATATGGAAGAGCTGCTTCATCGGAAAACTTACTGGTGTAGTGAGTTCCACGATGCAGAGATGCCCTCCCTTCTTGAGTACTCGGCACATTTCCTTGAGCCCTTGGTCTAGGTTCTGGAAATTGCGGATGCCAAAGGCCGCGGTCACGGCATCGAAAGTGTTGTCGGCGAAGGAGAGGTTGAGGCAATCTTCTTTAGCGAAGGAGATGGATTGCTCTAGTCCGAGCCGCTTTACTTTCTGTCTGCCTATCTCCATCATGCCCTCTGAGATGTCTGCCCCGATGAGCTTTTCGGGATGAAGCATCTGGGCGGCGAGGATGGCAAAGTCGCCAGTACCAGTGGCGATGTCGAGCATCTTCTGTGGAGAGAAAGGCGCAAGTCGCTTGATTGCCTTCTTGCGCCATCCCTTGTCTATATCCCACGAGAGGCGGTGGTTGAGGGTGTCGTAGGTAGGGGCTATGTTGTCGAACATTTCCTCTACCAGTTTGCCTTTTTCTCCTGTACCCTCGTAGGGTTTGATTTGTTCTTGCTTGTACACGATTGTTTAATTTATAATTGGTAATGTATAATAGTCTCAGTCTGTTTTATTTTACATCGTACATTATACATTATAAATTATATATTGTACATTACTTTCTCGTTGCAAGCCATTCGCTCACGTTCTTCTCGATGCGAGCGGCGATGTCGCTTTCATCGGTTGCCTTGTCGAACTTCTCGCCTGTGATGTGCTCATAAAGTTCGATGTAGCGGTCTGATACGCTCTCGGCATACTCGTCGGTAATCTCGGGCATCTGCTGTCCGGGCTCGTTCATAAAGTTGTGCTCGATAAGCCACTGACGAACGAACTCCTTGGAGAGCTGGCGCTGTGGCTCGCCCTTTTCGAATTTCTCCTCGTAGCCATCGGCATAGAAGTAGCGGCTGGAATCTGGTGTGTGAATTTCGTCGATGAGGTAAACCTTGCCGTCACGCTTGCCAAACTCGTACTTGGTGTCTACGAGAATTAAGCCCTGCTTGGCTGCAATCTCCTGGCCACGCTTGAAGATGCGGCGGGTATAGTCTTCCATGACTGCATAGTCTTCTGCACTAACGATACCCTGTGCGATAATCTCTTCCTTGGAGATATTCATGTCGTGCCCCTCGTCTGCCTTGGTGGTAGGAGTAATGATAGGCTCTGGGAAGTGCTCGTTCTCACGCATTCCGTCGGGCAACTTCACGCCACAAAGTTCGCGGCATCCCTTCTGGTACTCGCGCCATGCGCTACCGGTAAGGATAGAGCGGATAATCATCTCAACACGGAAACCCTCGCACTTCAGACCTACGGTAACCATAGGGTCTGGGGTAGCCAACTTCCAGTTAGGACAAATGTCGGTAGTTGTGTCCAAGAACTTTGCGGCAATCTGGTTGAGTACCTGTCCCTTGAATGGGATGCCCTTAGGCAGCACAACGTCGAACGCTGAGATTCTGTCGGTAGCGACCATCACGAGGATGTCATCGTTAATGTCATACACATCACGTACTTTACCGTGGTAAACACTCTTCTGTCCATTAAAATGGAAATCTGTCTTTGTTAATGCTTTCATTTTTGTTGAATTTATAATTTATAGTTTATAGTGCAGTCTTGCTTTTGCCAATCTTGCTATTAACTATAAACTGTTAACTATTACCTATTAACTTTCTCTTCCGCCCGCTCTTTGTCATATTTGTCGTAAGCATTGACAATGCGGGTTACGAGTTTGTGGCGTACGATGTCCTTCTGCCCCAGTTTCACTACACCAATGCCTTCCACGCCATCAAGTATCCTGAGGGCTTCCTTCAGACCGCTGCGTTGTTCGCGTGGCAAATCTATCTGGGTGAGGTCGCCCGTGATAATCATCTTGGTGTTCATACCCATTCGGGTGAGGAACATGCGAATCTGTTGAGAGGTGGTGTTCTGCGCTTCGTCGAGGATGACGACGGCATCGCTGAGGGTACGGCCGCGCATGAATGCGAGCGGCGCAATCTGTATGATGTGTTTTTCCATCATGTCTTGCAACTTGACGGCAGGAAGCATATCTTCTAATGCGTCATAAAGTGGTTGTAAGTATGGGTCTATCTTGTCTTTCATATCTCCCGGAAGGAAACCGAGTTTCTCGCCAGCTTCTACGGCAGGCCGGGAGAGGATAATTTTCTTGATGGCTTTCTCCTTGAGTGCCTTCACGGCAAGAGCAATGCTAAGGTATGTTTTGCCTGTGCCGGCAGGGCCTACGGCGAACACCATGTCGTTCTTTTCGTAGGCATCGATGAGCTGTTGCTGATTTTCACTTCGGCTTTTGATGGGCTTGCCATTGATATTGTATACCAACACACCTTTCACGGCATCCGCCTTAGTCTGCTTGCCCTTTACGATATCGAGAATATCTTCCTCGCCGAGCATATTGTATTTGAGCAGGTGTCGCCGCATCTGCTCGATGTCTTCTTCTGCTTTCGCCATTTCTACCTCGTCGCCGAGCACGCGAAGCACGTTGTCACGTGCCACGATACGTAACTTGGGATACAGCGACTTGATCATTTGTAGATGGGCATTGTTTACGCCATAGAACATCACTGGGTCAATATCTTCGAGTACTATATGCTTCTCTATCAAAACGTTTTCTTTATTTATAGTTTAAACCAAATGCGTTATATAACGCTGCAAAATTACTACTTTTCCCCGAAATGAGCAAATTTAAGTAGCTAAAACATTCTTTAAATAATAAAAAAGCGATTTTTCCGCTAGAAATTGTTACCTTTGCAAGAAAAATGGAAAATGAAGATTACTAAGAAAAGATATTTGCAAGGCTTTGGGGCTGTGGTGATTCTTTTGGCATTGGTTCGCCTGATGTTTCCAAGTGTGGCTGGATCAAGGGCTGTTGTGGCTGAGGTTGAGAAAGATGCAGATTTGAAAGAACAGAACGGTGAACTTGCAATAGTACTTGATACGATGCTGAAAGGCAAACCTTCGGTTTTCTTCGACAAGGAGGGCAAGGAGGTGAAGCATCGTATATTCTCTGTGCCTCATTTCGGCAATACTTTTCCGGATCAGCAGGATGTGCAGATTTTGGCAGCCAACAAGTATGGTGTTTCTCCCGTACAGAATCGTAACGAGGCTGAGCATAGCAAGGGTAAGCTTGTGTATGTGGGAAGTAATCCTTTTTTCTATGTAGACAAACTCAAAAACAGCATCCCTTATCTTGTACCTCGTGCATCGGTGTTACTTCAGGATATAGGCAGGGCTTACTTCGATTCGCTCCAGATTAAGGGCATCCCTTTGCATAAGATAATAGTGACCAGTATCTTGCGTACCAAGGATGATGTGGCTAAGCTGCGTACCCGTAATGGCAATGCCACCGAGAACTCATGCCATCTCTATGGCACCACTTTCGATATATGTTATAATAGGTATAAGACCGTAGAAACACAGAAGGAGCCTCGCCGGGAGGTACGCAACGATTCCTTGAAATGGGTGCTTTCCGAGGTGCTGCGTGACTTCCGGGAGCAGCAGCGATGCTACATCAAGTATGAAGTGAAACAAGGGTGCTTCCATATTACTGTAAGGTAACAGTAAAGGGAAGCACCCTTGGGCTTGTGTATGTCTTGCCAATTTCTAGTTTTTGGCAGTGATGGCCTTGATGTTTTCTTCTTCGCCTACAATCCAGACAATGTCTCCCTTTTCAAACTTGCGGGTCGGAACTATGCGTGTCAGATTTTGTTGGCCTTCCTCCAGTCCTACTACCATGCAGTTGTATTTGTCGCGGATGCCACTCTCCACGAGGTTCTTGCCCAGAAATTCACTGCCGCCACTGATAATAATCTGGTGGAGCTTCATCTCTCGCTTTTCGATTTCCAGGTCTTCTGGTATCACCTCGGAGTTGAGTGTCTGGCTGAACTTCTGGATTTGTTCATCATTGCCGATAATCTGAAGTTTGTCGCCAGGAAATATCATCGTCTCTCCATTCGGAATGTTCAGAAGATGAGCTCCTCGGCGAATGCTGCTCATGTCGATGCCAAAACGTTGGCGCAGGTGCAGTTCCTTCAGCGGAATGCCACACCAGGCACTGTCTTCCGGCACTTCTATCTCGCTGATGTGGATGTCTCGGTCTAACAATCTTCCCTCATAGAGTGGCTTTTTCTCACCATTTATCTGTGCCATGATATCTCGGGAACGTAGGTTGTGGATGAAAAGACGCTCCAATACTATGCTGCGCTTCTTGGTCTGTCTGGAAGCAATCATGAGCAGTACCACTACGGCTCCTATGCAAATCATCAGTGCATCGGTGAAGCGAGTCAGATAATTGCAGATGTAGAAGATAAAGCTTAGGGCAATCACAAAACGCACCACGATGGTGAATATCAGGGGGATGCGGTTTGTGCTGCTTTCCACCCAGAGACGTTTCCACTCATTGCTATGATTCTTCTTCATGACGATAGCTCTGAGGAATGGAGCTATCAGGATAGTCGTCAGCAACCCCGTGATGGCATTGGCGTACCAATGTAGATGCCAACCTGGGAAAAGATTGCGCATGAGCGGCAATACGAAGGTGAACATCAGTGCGATTACGGCTGCCGCTAGTATGGAGTATGCTACGGTGTTGATAATCATCTGGCGGATAAGTAGCTTCCATTGGCTCTGCTGTTGCGTGCCTGGATGACTCATCGCAAAGTGGTTGAGTATGTGGATGAGTTTATCGGGCAGGTGTCGTTCCATTACCTGGTAAGTAGGGGTGGCAAGCCGAATCATGTAAGGGGTGAGGAAGGTGGTGATGACGCTCACCGCTACAACTACAGGGTAGAGATAATTGCTGATGACACCAAGCGATAAGCCAAGAGAGGCGATGATGAATGAGAATTCGCCTATCTGTGCCATGGAGAAACCACAGCGCATAGCCGACTTCAGTGACTCGCCTCCGAGCATGAAGCCGAATGTACCGAGCGTGGCTTGTCCTACTAATATGGTGCTCACCAGTACTAGTATCGGTACTGCGTATTCTACCAGGATCTTAGGGTCTACGAGCATACCTACCGATACGAAGAAGATGGCTCCGAAGAGGTTCTTTACAGGTTCTACAAGCTTGATGATTTTCTCAGCCTCCACAGTCTCTGCCAAGATGCTGCCCATTACGAATGCACCGAAAGCACTCGAAAAACCTACCTTGGTGCTCAGCACAGCCATGCCGCAGCACAAGCCGAGTGCCACGATGAGCAGGGTTTCGCTATTGATGAGGCTGCGTACTTTGCGTAAAAACCATGGGATGGCGAAGATGCCCACGATAAACCATACGATAAGGAAGAAGGCTATCTTCAGTATCGAACCGAGCATTTGACCACCGTCAGGGTTGCTTCCTCCTGCTATTGCCGATAGCATTACCATCATCACGATAGCAAGAATGTCCTCCAATATCAAGACGCTCATTACCATAGAGGCAAACTTCTGCTGGCGAAGCCCCATGTCGTCAAAAGCCTTATATATAATAGTGGTGGAACTCATGGCAAGCATACCGCCCAGAAATATGCAGTCCATCCTTTTCCAGCCAAATCCGTGGCCTACGCTGATGCCCAGCATCATCATGGAGAATACGATGACTACGCAGGCAATGATGGGCGATGCTCCCATCTTGACAATCTTCTTGAACGAGAAGTCGAGTCCTAGGGAAAACAACGTAAAGATGACACCGATGTCTGCCCAAGTCTTGATGTCCGCTTCATCTACTACGGAGACGATGTAGGGCATGTGGGGCGAGACAAGGAATCCTGCCACGATATAGCCCAGTACGAGTGGCTGTTTCAGCCGCTTGAATATCAGAGTCACGATGCCTGCAACCATCAGGATGAGGGCGAGGTCTTTTACGAGGAAAGGTATTTCGGACATTTTATTTATAGTTAAGGGTAAATGGTTTGTTGCAGAATGATGGATAGTATTGCTGCTTAAAGCAAAATAGTTTATAGTCAAAGGAGCAAGAATGCCCTATTAACTATAAACTATTTACTGTATCTTAGTCGTTGTATTCTGCAGTGATTTCTGCTATCTTCACGATGGTTTGTACTGCCTTTTCCATTACCTGGATGCTCACAAACTCATGAGGACCATGGAAGTTAACACCGCCTGCGAAGATGTTAGGGCAAGGCAACCCCTTGAAACTGAGTTGTGCTCCGTCTGTACCGCCACGGATAGGTTCTACACGAGGTGGTACGCCGCTCTGCTGCATGGCACGCAGTACGATGTCGATGACGTGCATATTAGGATCTATCTTCTCTTTCATGTTATAGTATTGGTCGTAAATCTCGGCAGTCACTGTCCCCTCACCGTACTTCTCGTTCATCTTTTTCACGCAGTCTTCTATGAAGTTCTTGCGGCTCTCGAACTTGTTGCGGTCGTGGTCGCGGATGATGTAGCTCAACTTGGCTTCCTCGCAACGGCTCTCGATGCCGAGCAAGTGATAGAATCCTTGATATCCATCGGTCTGCTCTGGAGTCTGAGCTTCTGGTATCATGTTTTGGAATTCTACCGCCAGTCTGCTGGCATTCACCATTTTTCCTTTAGCATAACCTGTATGTACGCTTATGCCCTTGATGTAAATCTTGGCTCCTGCAGCGTTGAAATTCTCATATTCCAGGTCGCCCAGGTCGCCGCCGTCTATTGTGTATGCCCAGTCGCAGCCAAACTTCTCTACGTCGAAGTGATGAGCACCCATACCTATTTCTTCGTCCGGGTTGAATGCCACACGGATGTCTCCATGCTTAATTTCGCTATGGTCTCGTAGGTAGCACATTGCCTGTACTATCTCGGCGATGCCTGCCTTGTCGTCGGCACCAAGCAAGGTTGTACCGTCGGTAACGATGATGTCCTCACCCTTGTGTGCTTTCAGCTCAGGGAATTTCTCCACGCTAGAGATGATGCCTGGACTCAGTTCGATGTCGTTGCCATCGTAGTTTTTAATGACACGAGCCTTGATATCCTTGCCGCTGGCGTCGGGAGAGGTATCCATATGTGAGATGAAGCCGATGGTAGGAGTCTTTTTCTTGGTATTTCCTTTGAGGGTGGCATAGATATAGCCCATCTCGTCCATTTCTACGTCGGAGAGGCCTTCTTCCTCAAGTTCATGTTTCAGGTACTTGGCGAAGTCTAGTTGTTTCGCCGTGCTGGGCACACTGTCGGAGTCCTCGCTCGACTGTGTGTCGAATCTCGTGTAATTGATAAAACGTTCTACTAAGTCCATATTGTTTGATTCAAATATTTCGAAATATTTTATGGAAGTGATCCCGTTGGGACTCAAACCCAAGACCTTCAGAACCGGAATCTGACGCTCTATTCAACTAAGCTACGGGACCAATGTGTCAAATTTGCTGCAAAAGTAATGTTTTTATTTGAATTGACCAAATATTGAGGCATCTTTTTCTAAAAGTTATTGTTTTGCCCGATATGCTTCCCAGGCTAGTATCAGGCCGATGACTTGAGAATAGCTTTTTCGGCCCTCCGCCACATGGTTGCCTTGCAGGT
This sequence comes from Oribacterium sp., assembly GCA_963609615.1. GTDB lineage: Bacteria > Bacteroidota > Bacteroidia > Bacteroidales > Bacteroidaceae > Prevotella. The sequence continues at coordinate 18,003 of CAVDKC010000010.1, read as the reverse complement.
AAAGGTCGAAGATGAAGTCTTGGGCTGCATCGAGTGCCTTGCTACGCTTCCCGAGCCAATACCTCCGGTCGTTTTTCGCCAACTGGATGATTTCGGGACGGACATATTTCAAGTATTTATCGCCCTCTTTCTCTCCGAGAATGTCATAGACATTGGATAGGACGTGGAAGAAAATGTGGTAATAACCGCTGAACTTGACAGCTTTGTTGCTAGACGAGGTGCAGACCATGTAGCTGTAAAAGTTGGCTTCGCCCTCATTGGCTACACCTAGGAAGTGGGCTAGTTCGTGGGCATAGGTCGATGGATAGTCGTGGGGGAGTACCTCGCCATTCAGGGTAAATTCGCAGAAGAAAGGTCCCATGCTGCCTGTAACTCCTGCCATCGAACTCAGGCGTGAGAATACCATTGTCTTGACCTGTGGGGCATCGTTGAAAGAAGGGTTGATTCCGATATTTGCATTTGGGGCAGTCTCCAAGTTTTTGTATTCCTTCAAAATCTCTTTTTCTGTTTCTTTCTTAATGTATTCCTCGTTCTTTATTTTTTGTTCTTTACTCAATATGTTGAGGCTGTCTGCGTATCTGTAGGCGAATTCCTTGAATTGCGTTTTGTCTACTTTCGCAGGTTGCATGCCTGTTCTTATATATATGCTAGGCTGTGAGTAGTTGATTCCCCAAGCCAGATAAAACCAGGCATATACCCAAAGGAGATATTCTGCCACTCTCCCGAAGGCTGTCTTCCACTTATGCAGTCTGATATGGTAAATAGGGTAGAGAATGCACCATGCGATGCTGCAAGCGATGAAGAGGTCGCCGAGGGCAAAGGGAATCACGCCAGATATATGGGAGAGAACGGTGCCGATGAAGGGATAGATGTGCAAGGTGTAGAACCATCCCCAACCAGGAACCGTTCGGAAAATCGTCACGATGATGAGTAAGGCGATGAGTGTGCAGTGTCGCTTTTTCAAATGGAAACGTATTCTTTTCATTCTTGCAATTTTAGTGCAAAAATACAAGTTTTATTTCTTATGGCAAAATGTTTTATATATTTTTAGTTAAGGTGTAAAATGCAAAAAGATAGTAAAAGAGATAAAAATAGTAACAATTTGCAAAATAATGCGGAAATATCCTTGCAGATTAATAAATAATTTGTATCTTTGCAGCACAGATTTTGAAGTTAGGAACTAAAAACATAAATAAAATGAGCAAACTGATAAAACCGGAAGGTTATAAGGCGCTTCTCGATATGCGCCAGACAGAAATGGGTATTAAGCTGATTAAGGAGTTTTTTCAGCAGAACTTAAGCACAGAGTTGCGCTTGCGCCGTGTTACCGCCCCTCTCTTCGTACTGAAGGGACTTGGTATCAATGACGACCTCAATGGTGTGGAACGCCCAGTCTCTTTCCCTATCAAAGACTTGGGGGAGGCGCAAGCAGAGGTAGTTCACTCGCTTGCCAAGTGGAAACGACTTACCCTAGCCGAGTATGAGATAGAGGCCGGCTACGGTGTGTATACAGACATGAATGCCATCCGTGCCGATGAGGAACTGGACAATCTACATTCGCTCTACGTAGACCAGTGGGATTGGGAGGCGGTCATCGAGCGGCAAGACCGTACCCTTGAGTTCCTGGAAGACATCGTGCGTCGCATTTATGCAGCCATTCTCCGTACGGAATATCTCACATGCGAGCATTATCCTGAAATCAAGCCGTTCTTGCCTCGCAAGATACACTTCGTACATGCGCAAGACTTGCTGGACATGTATTCTGACATGACTCCAAAAGAGCGTGAGGATGCCATCTGTAAGAAGTATGGTGCCGTGTTTGTCGAGGGCATCGGTGGCAAGCTGAGCGATGGCAAGAAGCATGATGGTCGTGCTCCTGACTATGATGACTGGAGTACGATGGCAGAGAATGGCAAGGCAGGCTTGAATGGCGACATCCTGATTTGGTATCCTGTGCTTGGCAGAAGCTTTGAGCTGAGCAGTATGGGTATCCGTGTCGATAAGGAGAGCCTTGTGCGACAGCTCAAGATTGAGGGCAAGGAAGATCGTGAAAAACTCTACTTCCACCAGCAACTTCTCGGTGACAAGTTGCCTTTGAGTATTGGTGGAGGTATCGGCCAGAGCCGTCTCTGCATGGTGATGCTCCACAAGGCTCATATTGGTGAGATACAGGCTAGTATCTGGCCTGAGGATATGCGAAAGGAGTGTGAAGAGGCAGGTATGCCGCTCATCTAGCCTTGATTAGTGCCTATTCCGTCAGTCGGATGCTCATCGGGCTGACGGTGATGAGGCGCTTCTTGTAGAGGTCGCCCACGGCACGCTTATATACCTTCTTGCTTACGTGGAAACGTTCGTAGATATCGTCCGCTTCGCTTTTGTCGCCTAGGTCGCATTCCCCGTCATGGTCCAGGAGATATTGGTAGAGGGTCTCGGCGAAGTCGGCAGTCTGCTGTAAGCCTGTCTTCTGGAGGGTAACATCTATCTTGCCGTCTGGGCGTACTCTGCCTATGTAGCCCTTCATCTTGTCGCCCGTGTGGATATATTGGAAAATCTGGTCTTGGTAGAGCAACCCTGGGTACTTGTTGTCGATGATGACCTTAAATCCGAGGTCGGTCTTTTGCCAGATGAGCAGGTCTACCTCTTCTCCATGCTTGTAGTGGGCATGCTCCTCGCTCATGTAGCGTTCTACCTTGGCTGAGGCTACGATGCGGTAGCTCTCTTCGTCGATGTGGATATGCACGATGTAGGAGTTGCCGAGTATCATGCGCTTCTTCTGCTCACGGAACGGGCAGAAGATGTCTTTCATCAAGCCCCATCCCAGGAAGGCTCCATATTCGTTGACCCACTTTACTTCGAGATAGGCAAAGTCGCCTACCTTTGTCAGTGGTGTCTCGGTGGTGGCGATGAGGCGTTCTTCTTGATCGAGATAGATGAATACGTCTATCTCGTCGCCAATGCCGACATCTTCGGGTACATAACGGGTAGGGAGGAGAATTTCCCCCTCGTCACCTCCATTGAGATACAATCCGAAGTCTACTTTCTTTACTACTCTCAAGCGATTGTAATCGCCTAGCTTTATTTGGTTTGCCATAATATTTCAAATTATATTTTCTTCTGTTTCCTCTCCTGTCGTTTCTTCCACTTCCGTGGAAGCCACATCTTTCTCTATCATTCCGTCTTTGAGGTGGATGGTACGGTCGGTGATGGCAGCCAATCCCTCGTCGTGGGTGACAATCACAAAAGTCTGGCCAAACTGGTCTCTGAGGTCGAAGAAGAGTTGATGGAGTTCTGCCTTGTTCTTGGTGTCGAGGCTACCTGATGGCTCGTCGGCAAGGATAACGGCAGGGTGGTTTACCAAGGCTCTCGCCACGGCTATACGCTGTTTTTCGCCACCAGACAGTTCGGCTGGTTTATGGTTGGCTCGGTCTGCCAATCCCATGAATGCCAATAGTTCCTCTGCCCGTTTCTTAGCCTCTTTTGTGCCCTTGCCAGCGATGAAGGCAGGAATCATGATGTTCTCCAGGGCGGTGAACTCAGGCAAGAGTTGGTGGAACTGAAATACGAAACCTAGGTGCTGGTTGCGGAAGTCGCTCAGTTTCTTGGTGCTGAGATTGCTTACATCGATGCCGTCCACGCAGATGCTGCCACAGTCTGGTTTGTCGAGGGTACCTATGATTTGGAGGAGGGTAGTCTTGCCGGCACCACTGGGGCCGACGATGCTTACCACCTCGCCCTTGTCTATATGCAGGTCGATGCCTTTGAGCACCTGTAGGGAGCCGAAGCTCTTGGTTATTCCTTTTATGTCTATCATAATCCTTTTTCCTTGGTTTTCTTTTGCAAAATTAAGCAAAATACTTGAATGTGCCTAATTTCTAAGACTTTATTTCTTAAATTTCTTTCTGATCCATTGGCTTAATGCCTCATAGGCACTGACTTCCTCCTGATGCTGAGGCTCGGCGAAGGTGAGTGCATCGCCCGAAGCGTCGCCGTACTGGTCGGGGAAGATTATCATCAGATTGGTTCCTTGGAAGAATCGGGTCAGTTCTTCTGGCAGACGTTCCAATGCCGTCTTGTAAGATACTGTTCCCTTACGGGCTGTCACTACCACGAGCATGTGGTCTGAGGCTATCTGGGTAGCTATCTGTGGTAGTTCGTTCCAGTGCTTCATCAGCGTATAGTCGGCACGTACCTCTGGGTGGCGGTTTCTGATGTATTCATTGATGAGCGAGAGAGTCTCGTTACGGCCATGAAACTGGATGCGGCAGTCGAGGTTGCCCGCCATTCTAGCCAGTCTTTCCAGCCATCGGTAGAAACCTGGTTCAAACTCGGCACGTGATGGCACTGCCACCTGTATACGGCGTAGGGTGTTGAGGGGTTGCTTGATGCGGGCCATCATGATTTGACGGCTCAGTCCGTTGAAGAGGCTTTGGTGGAACTCCCCCCAGAACTTAGGTGAAACCTCTGGATGCATGTGCATGCCGATGATAATCTCCGAGCATTGGAACTCATTGAAGGCATGCTTGATGCCATTGGCGATGTTGGCAGCGATGCGTACTTGGGTTTGGGTCAGTACATCTGTGGCAGCGGCTAGTTGGCTGCAATGATCCAGCAGTTGGCGACCTTGCTCTTGATTGTACCGCATGTCCTTGTCTTCGTATACCACGTTGAGACACACCAGTCCACGATTCAGCTTCTGGTTTCTCACCAGGAAGGCGAGACTCATTAGGTTGTCTGCGTATTCTGGGTAGCGTACAGGTATCAATATTTTCTCGTCGTTTGTCTTCTTGTCGTCCTCGGCATCGGGCAGTTCCTTGTCCCTGAGAATGATCTTCTGGGAAGACCAGTCTGTGAGCATGGAGGAGATGATGCAGGTGATAAGAATCATGATGACCACGCCGTTGAGCATGTCATCGTTTACGAGATAAGTGTTCTTGCCTACGAGAATGTGCATACCTACCATCACCATGGCGATACTGCCGGCAGCATGGGCGGAGGTCAAACCAAACATCATGTGTCCTGAAGACAGGGGCAGGCGGAAGCCCAGGCAAGCTGCGTAGGCTGCAATAGCCTTGCCCAATGTACCGAAGAAGACGATGCAGAACACCACCCATAGAATATGTCCGCCCTGAAACAGTAGATGGATGTTGATGAGCATACCCACACCTATCAGAAAGTAAGGGATGAAGAGGGCGTTGCCGATAAATTCCAGACGATTCATCAATGGCGACACGTGCGGTATATACCTGTTTAGTATAAGTCCGGCAAAGAAGGCCCCGAATACACCCTCAATGCCTACTATCTGCGACAAAGCTGCACTCATAAAGAGCATCGCCATCACAAAGATAAACTGCATCACTGCATCGCTGTATCTGCGTAAGAACCATCGGGTAAGTCGGGGGATAAGCATAATCATCACTCCGCAATAGGCAGCAAACTTGACGATGAAGAATATCCAAAAGAAAACGCCATCGTGCTTGCTGAACGAGGCTACGAGACCTGCCAGCATCACCAGGGCTATCAGCAGGGAAATCATGCTGGAGCCTACGCTCAGCGTAACGCTGGGCTTCTGTTGCAGACCGTATCTGGAAACGATAGGGTAGGCTATCAGCGTATTGGAAGCCATGATGCAACTCAGTAGAAAGGAGGCTTGCGTGGAATAATGCAGCAAATAGATGCTGGTGATGAAGGTGAGGGTGAACGGAATAAAACAGGTGAGCAATCCATAGATGAGTAGCCTTCCCTTGTTCTTCTTGATGCCTTCCATGTCCATCTCCAGGGCGGCGAGGAACATGATGTAGTAGAGTCCCACCTTGCCGAAGAGCTCGAAGGAGGAGTCGCGCTCCAATATGTTCAGTCCGTATTTGCCGACGAGTACGCCTGCCAGCACCATGCCGATGATGTGGGGGATGCGTAGTTTGCCCATGATGATAGGGGCCAAGAGGATGATGAGCAGTACTACGAAGAATATCAACGTAGGGTCGGTTATCGGGAAATATTGGGCGATGTTCAGCATTGGCTTTCATTTTTATAGATTGTAGAGATGGAGTCTGCCAGGTGAATTCCTCACTCTTCGTTCTTCACTCTTCACTTATTGAGGTGCAAAATTACGAATAAATCTCGAAAGGACAAAGTTTTTTGTCGTTTATCCTTGTATACAGGAATATTTTTTGTAACTTTGCCCAAAACTTTCAAAATGTCAGCAATAGAATAATAACTAACATGATATTTCATTTTCATATAGCCTATAACGCAATGTTCGGCGAGCAGATCGTCTTGAATATTCAGAATGATAACGAGGAACTGAAGTTCTCCATGAGCGCCCTCGATGGCGAGCGATGGTCTTGCGACTGGTGCGTGGAAACAGCCCCTAAGTCTTTTACCTATTATTATAGTGTGGAGTGTGATGGCGTAGTGGTCAGGACAGAGTGGCTTCTGGTGAAGCACCGCGTGGATGTGACGGCTCGCCAGGCTGAGGAATATACCCTTTATGATTATTGGAAGGTAATGCCTGAGGATGCTTATCTATACAGCAGTGCCTTCACGGATTGCATCAACCATCAGATTCCGCAGGAGATGAAACAGGGCAACAGCGGCAAGACCGTGCGCCTCATCGTGCGTGCGCCCCAGCTTCGTGATGGCGAGAGTCTCGGACTCGTAGGTGCCGATCCGCTTTTGGGGGCTTGGAATGTGGACAAGGTGCAGAAGATGACGCAGCACACCTACAATGAGTGGGCAATAGACATCGATGCAGCCCAACTGCATACCAACCACTTGGAGTTTAAGTTTGTAGACATTGATACCAAGAAGTCGCAGCTGCTCTGGGAGACAGGTATGAACCGTACTGTCGATATTCCTGAGATGAAGGCTGGCGAGGTTATCGTGTACGACCTAGACCAAGCATTCTTTGCGCTCTACAACCGCAAACTGGCAGGTACACTCGTGCCGGTATTCTCTCTGCGTAGCAAGAGGAGCGCAGGTGTGGGCGACTTCGGCGACTTGAAGGCAATGATAGACCTCGTGGCAAAGACCGGACAGAAGGTATTGCAGCTTTTGCCTATCAATGATACCACTATCAACCATACATGGACCGACTCTTATCCTTATAGTTGCATCAGCGTCTTTGCCCTCCATCCTCAGTATGCCGACCTCCATGCCCTGCCGGAGCTGAAGGATGCCAAGGCCCGTGCTGAGGCAGAGAAAATGCGCGAGAATCTGAATGGGCTTAGCCGGATAGACTACGAGCGGGTAAACGACTTTAAAAACAAGTACTTGCGGCAGATATTCGAGCAGGAAGGCAAGATGATGATGGCATCAGCCAGCTTCAATGCTTTCTTTGCCGAGGCAGAGCCGTGGCTCGTGCCATACGCTCAGTACAGTAGTTTGCGTGACAAGAACGGCACAGCCGATTTCTCTCAGTGGGCTGGCCACAATACGTGGGATGAGAAGGAGCGAAAGACTCTCACCGACCCGACGTCGAAGGCATATCAAGAGGTGGCATACTTCTACTTCGTACAGTATGTGCTTCATCAGCAGATGCTGGAGGCTCATGAGTATGCCAAGGCCAGGGACGTCATCCTGAAAGGGGACATCCCTATCGGTGTAAACCGCTATGGCTGTGATGTGTGGATGGAACCTAAATACTTCAACCTCAATGGACAGGCAGGTGCTCCGCCTGATGATTTCTCTGTGAACGGACAGAACTGGGGATTCCCCACCTACAACTGGGATGAGATGTTGAAGGACGATTGCCAGTGGTGGGTGCGTCGGTTCCAGAATATGTCGAAGTATTTTGATGCTTATCGTATCGACCATGTTTTGGGCTTCTTCCGCATCTGGGAGATTCCTGTGGATAGCGTACATGGCTTGCTCGGGCAGTTTGCACCTGCGCTTGCCATGAGTCGTGAGGAAATACAAGGTTATGGATTGAATTTCCAGGAAGACCGCTTTACGCGTCCTTTCATCACCGACTGGGTGCTCGACAGGCTGTTTCACGAACATGCCGGCGAGGTAAAGGAAAGATATCTCGACCGCTTGGACGACGAGCGTTATCAGATGAAGCCAGAGGTGAATACGCAGCGCAAGGTAGAGGCTCTCTTCGAGGGAGTTACCGAGGAGAAGGAACTCTTGTTGCGTGACGGACTGTATGCATTGATTAGCGATGTGCTCTTCGTGAGAGACCACAATAACCCAGAACTTTTCCATCCGCGTATCTCCGCCCAGCACGACTTTATTTACGAGTCGCTCTACGACAACGGCAAGGCTGCGTTCAATCGCCTCTACAACGACTATTTCTATCGCCGCAACAACCAGTTCTGGTATGGTGAAGCGATGAAGAAGTTGCCTAAGTTAGTACAGGCTACCCGTATGTTGGTATGTGCCGAAGACCTCGGTATGGTGCCAGATTGCGTGCCATGGGTAATGAACGAACTCAAGATATTGAGTTTGGAGCTCCAGAGTATGCCCAAGGACCCAGCCGTAAGATTCGGTCATCTCAGTCGCAATCCATATCGCTCGGTGTGCACTATATCCAGCCATGATATGCCTACGCTTCGTATGTGGTGGGACGAGAATATCTCTCGCACGCAGGAGTATTATAATACGATGCTTCATCGGCAGGGACCGGCTCCTCATCCGCTTCCCGGATGGCTAGCCAGCGACATCATCTCCCGCCATCTCACCTCTCCCTCCATGCTCTGTGTGTTGAGCATCCAGGACTGGTTGGCCATCGACGAGCGTCTCCGCTTGCCGGATGCCGATGCCGAGCGTATCAACATTCCTGCCAATCCTAAGCACTATTGGCGCTATCGCATGCATCTTACTATAGAGGAGCTGGGTGCCGACAAGAAGTTTGTCGAGAATATCGCCGAACTGATTTCGCAGGCGGGTAGAATATAGAGTAAAGAGTTGCTTCTTGCAAGTTGTTTTGTGGCGTATTTGTACTAAATAGTAAGGAAAATGCAGTAAAAAACAGCAAAAAGCAATATTTCTTTTGTTTTTGTGCTAGATATTGTAGAAAAAGCCTTATCTTTGCAGCGGATTTGCGAAGATAAGGCTTTTCCTGGTTTTTAGGATGCTCTTCTTTGGCAGATTCAAGATAAAGACACTTATAACAACTTTTAAATTAAAAAGATTCGATTATGAAAGTAGCAATTGTTGGTGCAAGCGGCGCAGTAGGTCAGGAGTTCCTGCGCATCCTTGCTGAGAGAAATTTCCCAATGGACGATTTGGTGTTGTTTGGTTCTGAGCGTTCCGCCGGACGAAAATACAACTTCAAGGGAAAGGACTATGAGGTCAAACTTTTGCAGCATAACGATGACTTTAAGGATGTCGATATTGCTTTCACGTCGGCTGGTGGCGGCACCTCCGAAGAGTTTGCCGAGACCATTACCAAGTATGGTGCCGTGATGATAGACAACTCCAGTGCGTTCCGTATGTGCGACGATGTGCCTTTGGTAGTGCCTGAGGTGAATGCCGAGGATGCCCTCAACCGTCCTCGCAACATCATCGCCAACCCCAACTGCACCACCATCATGATGGTAGTGGTACTGAAGCCTATCGACGACCTCAGCCACATCAAGAAGATACACATCTCCTCTTACCAGAGTGCCTCGGGCGCTGGTGCTGCCGCCATGGCAGAACTTCAGCAGCAGTACAAGGACTTGCTGGAGACGGGCAAGACCGACCATATCAACAAGTTCCCTCACCAGTTGGCCTACAATGTCATCCCTCAGATAGATAAGATGACCCCCAACGACTATACCAAGGAGGAGATGAAGATGTTTAACGAGACCCGCAAGATCATGCACTCCGATGTTCGCACCAGTGCCACTTGTGTGCGTGTCTCTTCTCTCCGTTCTCACTCAGAGAGTGTATGGTTTGAGACAGAGAAGCCTTTGGCAGTGGAGGACATCCGTAAGGCTCTGGAGGCAGCTCCCGGTGTAACCGTGAAGGACGATGCCCAGAACTACGTGTACCCCATGCCATTGGAGAGTGCCGGCAAAGACGATGTCTATGTAGGTCGTATCCGCAAGGACTTGGCAGACGACAACGGCAACACCCTCTGGCTGACTGGCGACCAGATTCGCAAGGGTGCCGCACTGAACGCCGTTCAGATAGCTGAGTACCTCATCAAGGTAGGAAATGTAAAGTAATTGCATGAAAGAAAGATTCGAACAATTGCTCCGGGAGATGAACCGGGGCATTTATGAGAAGGAAACAGAAATATCGCTCTCGCTCCTTGCCGCTCTGGCAGGCGAGAGCGTTATTCTTTTGGGTCCTCCGGGAGTGGCGAAGAGTATGGTGGCTCGTCAGTTGAAGACCGCCTTTAGGGATGTTCGCAGTTTTGAGTATCTGATGTCGCGCTTCTCTACGCCCGACGAGATTTTCGGCCCTGTGAGTATTCAGAAGCTCAAGACTTCGGATACTTACGAGCGTGCGGTGGACGGTTATCTGCCCACTGCCGATGTCGTGTTCCTCGATGAAATCTGGAAGGCAGGCCCTGCCATCCAGAATACGCTCCTCACCGTCATCAACGAAAAAAACTTCCGCAACGGAAACAAGGAGATGCATCTTCCCCTGAAACTCCTCGTGGCGGCAAGCAATGAGCTGCCAGCCAAGGGCGAGGGGCTGGAGGCTCTGTGGGACCGCTTCGTTATCCGCATAGAGAGCAGACCCATCAGGCAGGAGAAAAACTTCCGGGCAATGCTGCTGGAAGGGAAGAGGGAAGAGGAAAGGGTGAAGAACCCCAATGCCATTTCTTCTGAGGAGTATGCCGAATGGGCTGCACGCATCAATGGGGTGGGGGTGAGCGAGGAAGTGCTTGGTGCCATATCTTCCATCCGTAAAGCTCTGAGGTCGGTAAACGTGGATGAGGCTGCCGAGCGCAGGAACATCTATGTGAGCGACCGCCGTTGGAAGAACATCGTGCGCTTGCTCCGTACCTCCGCCTTCATGCAAGACCGTGGGGAGGTGGCGGTTTGCGACCTGCTTCCCATTTACCATTGTCTTTGGCAGGAGCCAGAGGAGCGGGATGCCATTCGCAGCATCGTGATCCGTTCCCTCTTTGCCCCCTTTGCCGATCAAATGGTGGAGATGAAGAACGCCCTTGCCGAGGACATCAAATACCACCGCATCAGAAAGAATCCCGATGACGGTAGGGATTATGAGGGAGAGATAGAATCGTTGTCGGATGGCTTGACCTCGCTTGAACGCCAGTTGGGTGACAATCTTTTTGTCTCTTCTGAAGACAAGGCCGAGGTTAACGCCTATCTCCGGGACTTCTATAAGGAATTGGCGTTTACACGCCAAGACACGATGAAACTTTATGCCGACTGAACTATGCGGAAGTTTGGTCTTAAGTGGGATTGAACAATAGAACAATGAAGAAGTAAATGAAACAGAAGAAATGGAAGATGCTCATGGCCTTGATGTTGTTGGCCGTGGGCTATCATGGGGCAAATGCCCAGAATGAGAGCCAACAGGTGGTTTCTTCACCCTTGTATGGTAAGTCTATCAATGTGATAGGAGACAGCTATGTGAAGAATCACCGCCGTCCATATCAGGAGGCTTGGCACTCCCTCGTGGCGGAGAAGTACAAGATGACCTATCGCAATTATGGGCGCAATGGCCGTTGTCTGGTATTCGACCGCAGGGCGGAGAAATGGGGAGAGCCCATGCTGGAGTATTACAAGGAAATGAATGATACAGCCGACTATGTGCTGGTGATTGGCGGTCACAACGATGCCGATTACATCGGTCGTGGCAAAGGTACTATCCAACAGTTTGAGGTGGGGTTGGATAGCCTTTGCCGTGGCTTGATAGCCAAGTATCCCTGCGCCAAGTTGGCTTTCGTCACTCCATGGCGCGTGCCGAGACCGTCGTTCGAGGAAGTTGTCTCCACAATGGTAAAGGTATGCGGCAAATATTCCATCCCGGTATTCAATGCCACGGAGCGTTCGGGCATTTATGTTTGGGACGCAGTTTTTCGCAAGGTATATTTCCAAGGCCCTGACGATACAGCCCATCTCAATGCGAAGGGGCATCGGTTGTTCTTCCGCAAGGGCGAGACGTTCCTTTTGGGATTATAGGAAGCGTCGGGACTGATATTCTTTGATGGAAAAACAAGGAAAGATATGGAAAATAAGATGGAACTTTCTTCCGATTTGGAGGAGCGTGTGCACCGGGCGGTGGAGAACTTCATGCAGGGCTATGGCTGTTGCCAGGCCGTGGTGGCTGCCTTCGCCGACCTGTATGGTATGAGTGATGATATGGCGAAGCGCGTGGGCGCTGGCTTCGGCGGTGGAGTGGGGCGGATGCGCATGATATGCGGTGCCGTCTCGGGCATCGTAGTGCTCGTGGGCTTGGACTGTGGACAGACCGAGGGCGACAACCGCGAGGGCAAGTCGGCTTGCTACAAGGTGGTGCAGGAGTTGCTAGCCAAGTCAAAGGAACAGAACGGCAGCATCATCTGTGCAGAGATCCTGGGACTGAAGGGGCACGAGAAGGCTCAGTCTAGTTATGTTGCCTCTGCCCGTACGGCGGAATACTACAAGTCGCGCCCTTGTGCCGCCAAGGTGGAGTGTGCGGCGAGGATTTTTGCGGAATATCTGATGGAAAAAGGTAAATGAGGTAAAAAGATAAAAAATGTTCTGAACATCTGAAAGTAAGAAGGTGAAGTATCAAAACAACAAGGACTTGGCGGAGGCGCAGTATTACCTGAATATGCTGGGCGACTTCTGCAAGACGGGACAGGTTGTGATTCCTGACTCGCCGGGGAATGTCATTCCTTGGAATACCCAGGAAGACCCGCTGAAGGATTATCTCATCCATCTCTTTGGATCGGAGTTCAATACGACGGAAAAGCCCTGCTCGGGGAAAGATGTCTCTAAGTTTTCCTTACAGGTGGTGAACAGCAAGTTGAGAGCCAAGGTGTTCTATGACACGGTGGGCAAGTTTGTCGTGGAGTGCGTACACCACATTCGTTTCCAGCGACAGCGTGCCTGGACGGAGATCCATCGGGCAGAAAATGTGCTTGACTGGACTCCTTTCAAGCGAATGGACGAGGAACAGTGGCGACCTTTGCTCGACCAGCTGGAGGAGGATCATGGAAAAGATGGTTTCGACAAGTCGTTCTTCCTACGTCTCTTTCAGGGCGACGGGGCTTCCAAGCCGGAGAACTGGGAACGGTTGGTGAGGGATTGGAAAGTGTGCATCGATCGACAGGCATTAGCCAAACTCAAGGACTTTATCGCCATTCGCCAGACCAACTTCGAAACAGGACTGGTGAGGATGATGGACCAAGTGACCCGAAACATCAAGTTGCGAGGAGTCTCGGAGCAACGTGCAGTGCAAGCATGGGAAATGATGAAAGGAGCCTGGACGGAGACCGAGTTTGAGCGTCGGCTCAACGAGATGAAGATACAAGACCGCTACCCCGAGATACAGGAGATAGTGGCTAAGATGGGCAGGGTGGCGGATGCCAACGGCAAGGACAGGCTTACTATCGCTTCGGGCATCGACATGAAGATGGAGCATTCCTCGGGGAGCGACATCGAGGGCATCACCGTGGGCGATGACCTCAACTCGCTCCTCCCCCTGGAGCTTGCCCAGTACAGTGACGAGGACATGGAGGGTCTCTTCATATATAAGTATCGCACGCGAAGGCTCCAGACTTTCCGTTACAAGAGTGAGATGGCGAAGCCTTCCCGGAAGCTCGGCTTTACCCACGCCTTGCGCAAGGGACCGATGATCGTCTGCATCGACACCTCGGCAAGCATGTACGGCACACCGGAGCGAATCTCCTCCACCCTCGTCTCCCTGCTTGAGCAGACGGCGGAGGACTTGGCCCGTGACTGCTACCTCATCGACTTCTCGGTGAGCACGCGTGCCATCGACCTCATGGAGAGGCGCAAGGCGAACCGCTTGAGAAAGATAGGCATTGCCGTCGTGGATGATTTCGGGACGGAGACCACCCAAGATGCTTCTCCCGACGGGGCGGCTACCACGGGGCAATCGGCCCGTAGACGGCCTTCCACGACCCATCTGCCCTTCATCGGCGGCGGTACTTCTGCGAAGAAAATGATGGCGCAGATGTTCGACCTCCTCGACAACGACGGCCTGCACTATGTGAACGCTGACGTGCTGTGGGTCACCGACTTCCTCATCCCCAACCCACCGCAGGCGATGCTCGACCGTTTCCGGGAATACCGCGACACGGGCACCCGCTTCTATGGCATCCGCATCATCCGCGATGACGACAGGCAGGAGAATGTGTGGAAGGATTACTTCAACCAGATATACACCGTGAGGTATCGTCCCCTGCGGCGTTATTAGTGGGCGGATGCAGGTGGAATCGCTGTGCCCCGGAAGATGAAAAATGGGCAGATATTTGCATATCTGCTCTTTTTTTTGTACCTTTGCAGTCGGATTAGGGGGGATGCCTTTCATTCTTTCTAAGACAAGTCGCCTTAATCCAATGGGATAAAAAGATGTATTTTATGACAAGAAAAGAACAGATTGTATCATTTTTGTGGCAGCACGTCTTGCTGCTCGTATCGTTGTGTGTGATGACCCTTGGTGTGGCAGTGTGTGTGAGAAGTATGTTGGGGTCGAGTGTGATTTCTACGTTGCCGTATGTGTTTGAGACGGCGGGCAAGCAGGGCTTGGGCGTTCCCAGGCTGACCATCGGGCAATACACTTACATCATGAACGGTGTCTTGGTGTTGGGGCAGATTCTGGTGCTCCGCAAGCGTTTTGAGCCTGTGCAGTTGTTCCAGCTCCTGGTGGGCTTTGTCTTCGGGTCACTCATCGACGTGAACATGATGCTCACCACTTGGCTCGAACCTGCCGGCTTGTGGCAGAAGGTTGTCTCGCAGGTGCTGGGCTGCACGGTCTTGGGCCTGGGCATCGCCCTGGAGGTGCGCTGTGGTTCCGTCACGATGCCGGGTGAGGGCTTTCCGGTGGCAGTGAGCCAGGTCACGGGCATGGAGTTTCCGAAGGTCAAGATTTGTGTGGACTGCAGCCTGGTCATCCTTGCCGTCATCTTCAGCTTTGTCTTCTTCGGCGCATGGCAGTGGTACATCGTGGGCATCGGCACGCTCTTTGCCATGGTGTATGTCGGCATGGTGGTGCGGCTGGTGGGCAAGCACCTCGGATGGTTCGACCGCATCTTGGCTTATCAGCCGGGCTTCCGCCGGTATGTGTATGGTTTGGCCAGATACTTGTTCAAGCAGAAGTAGCCTGCCTTTTTTTGCCGTCGAGGCATAGGGATATGCGAAGGGCATCCTCGTGCGACCAGTGGTCTCGTGGGGATGCCCTTCTTCAGTCTTATTTGTGCGCCATGTAGTACTTCACGCCTCGTTTCACGTTCTCTTTCACCGCCTTGCTCGAGAATGTGGCGCCTGTCACGCCGTCCACGTTGGCGGTGGAAGCCTTGGCGGCCTTCATGCCCTTCCATTTGTCGAGCAGACCCTGCTTCACCTTGCCGAAGAAGTTGGGCGTCTCCTGGTTGGCGAGAGCCTCCACCTTCACCACCTTGTTGTTCTTGATGTAGATGCAGAGGGGGGTGGCGCCCTTGAACCCCTTGACATCCTTGGCGAGGGTGGTGGTGTTGACTATGTAGGTGCCGTCGGCCTGTTTGTCCATCACCTCGTTGTTGTTCTGTTTGCTCTTGGCAATTGTGTCGGCTGCGATTCCCACGGTCAGTATCGCAGCCAATATCCATGCTTTTTTCTTCATTTTCTGTATAATGTCTTTTTTAAAACTTTCAGAAGAAAGTTTTTCTGTCGTTTGTAAAACCTCTACATCTTATTCATTCCCGATGGGGAACGCCTTGAGCAGACGCTTGTATTCCTTGGCCGTGATCTGTATCGTGGTGCCGTGGCGCGGGGTGAACTTGCCCTTGGTCTGCGTGTCCTGCACATAGGTGAAGGTGCTGAGGTCGTCGGTACTCTTCACAAACTGGTAGTGCCCGCTCATGTAGCAGTCGTACATCAGGCACCATCCGCCCGAGATGAGGGGGAACACGCCGGCTCCCTCCACGGCATCCTTGGTCTGCTCGCAGTAGCCGGGGCGCAGCGTCCAGGTGTCGGGCTTGTGCAGGTCGGTGAAGGTGTATTGCTTGATGCCCTTGTGTTGGCCTCCCTCGGTCTTGAAGAAGAGATGGTAGGTGCCCTTGCTGTCCTGCACGATGTCGGTGTCGATGGCGGGTTGCTTGTAGTCGAAGAGCACCTGTGGCTCGCCCTCCAGGTCGGTGAAGTCGGCGTTGGCGTAGCAGTAATACACCCTATCGTAGGGGATGGTGCCGTCGTTGGTGAGCAGCGAGAAATACACCATGTACTTGCCCGTGCCCTTGTCGTAGATGGTCTGCGGCGCCCATACGCGGGTCACGTTGGCGAAATGGGTGCCTTGGTACTTCTCGGGGAAGTGTACCGTGTGGTGGGTCCAGTGTACGAGGTCCTTGGAGCGGAGCAGCACGATGCCCCGGTTGCTCGTCCATCCGAGGGAGCAGCGCATATCGGTCACCACCATGTAGAAGGTGCCGTCCTCGCCGCGCAGGATGTGGGGGTCGCGCACAGCCTTGGCCAGGGCGATGGTGTCGCTTGCGATGATCGGGTTGCCGCCGTTGATCGGTGTGTAGTTGAACCCGTCGTCGCTCACGGCGAAGTGGATCTGCTCTTCCTGTGGGGCGTTGCCGGTGAAGTAGGCGAAGAGGTAGTTGGTCATCTTGGGGCTTTTCTTGGCTTCTGCCTGGGTGGCGGCGCCGAGGGCTGCCGCCATGCCGATGCCGAGGAGAATGTGTTTCTTTGTCATCATGTTTTGTTTGTTTGGTTTATATTGTTATGTTCTGTTTTCGGGGGATGTCCTAGTGCTTGGATCTCGTCAGGATGTTGTCGTGGATATGCTGTGTGTAGAACAGTAGGTCCCAGTGGTGCAGGCAGTCGAGGCTTACGTGTGCGCCCTGGAACACGGGGTTGTCGGTCCAGCTGCGGTATTCATCGGCCTTGTCGGTCTCCACGATGAGGAGATGGGACGATGGGTCGAGGTGTACGGTGTGGCTGCTGCCCTCGTAGGTGAAGGCGGCTGGCGTGGAGTCGGTCTTCCAGTTCACGGGGTTGATGGAGGCGGTGGCATCGCCTGCCACGAACGGCCAGATGCCGTCGTCGCTGAGCGCGGAGTTGAAGGAGACGGTGACTCCCGCCGTGGTCTCATCGGTTGCCGGGACGATGCGTGGGCATTTCTCGTCTTCAGCCGATATGCGGTAGCCCATGGCGTAGGCAGCCACCATTTGGCGGTACTGGTCATCGGTCATGTGCCTCAGCAGGTCGAGCACGAGCATTCCGCCCTGCGAGAAGCCCACGAGGGCGAACCTCCTGCCCTGGTTCTTGTGTGCCATGTAGTAGTCGAACGCCTCGCATACCTCTTTCGACACGCTTTGGTATTCTGTGGCAAACTGGGCGGCGGGCAGGTTGATGGCGCTGAAGGTGAACTGGTGATAGTAGGGCGCCACATAGTTGAAGTCGTGCTGCCCGATGTTCGCCTCCACATATGCCAACTCGGCGTCGATGGCTTGTTTGTCGGAGGCAGTCAGCAGGGAACGGTATGCCTCGGTCCCGTCGCTATTTTTCGCCGACACCACCTCGGTCGATACGAGGTAGAGGAGGTCTATCTTGTCGGGGCAGACGGTGTCCTTGCCCTGGTACCATGTGCTGTCATCCGCCCAGCAGACCTTGGTCTCGGGGGCGGATGCCTGCGAGTCGCACGCCGTGAACAGTTGGAATGCGGCCAGCACAAGCAGGATAACGAGTCTTGGTAATCTTCTCATCTTGTTGCTTGTTTTTGGAATCCAAGTGCAAAGATAATGTATTTTTTTGAAACTTTGGGTCTTTGGCCGTCAAAAAAATAAAAGGCAACCCGTCGTCGCGACCAGTTGCCTTTACGTATTAAATTCAAAAAACTTGTTGCCACGTTTTCCCAAACCAGCAGTGCCTGGACAGGCACACCAAG
>CAVDKC010000009.1:0-37167 GCA_963609615.1 Oribacterium sp. | reverse complement strand
CCTTCATCTTCTTCAAGCCTTCCTCAAGACCTTCCTTGGTACGGCCCATACCTACGTGCTCCCACAGGATGTGCCCCAACTCCTTGTGGATAGAGTCTACAGAGCGCTTGCCCTGGATGCCCATCAAGCGGTCGATTTCCTTCTGCACGCCTGCCTCTGCCTCTGCGAACTCTGGGAGGTCGGTAGAGAGCTTAGGCCAGAGAGCCTGGTCGGCCAAGTAGTTCTGGATAGTATATGGCAATACAAAGTAACCATCAGCCAAACCCTGCATCAAGGCTGATGCACCGAGACGGTTGGCACCGTGGTCAGAGAAGTTGCACTCACCGATAGCGAAGAGACCAGGGATAGTGGTCATCAATTCATAGTCTACCCAAATACCGCCCATAGTGTAGTGGATGGCAGGGAAGATCATCATTGGGTTGTAGTACTTCACGCCGTTAATCTCGTTGGCGAGCTCGCCTGGGTTCACGTCTGTAATCTCCTCGTACATGTCGAAGAGGTTGCCGTAACGCTGAAGGATTACATCAATACCGAGACGGTTGATAGACTCAGAGAAGTCGAGGTAAACGGCAAGACCAGTATTGTTAACACCGAAGCCCTTGTCGCAACGCTCCTTGGCAGCACGTGAAGCCACGTCACGAGGAACCAAGTTACCGAATGCTGGGTAACGGCGCTCCAAGTAGTAGTCGCGGTCTTCCTCTGGAATATCAGAGCCCTTCTTGGTGCCAGCCTGCAAAGCCTTGGCATCCTCTATCTTCTTAGGTACCCAGATACGACCGTCGTTACGCAGAGACTCTGACATCAGGGTCAACTTACTCTGGTTGGTACCGTGTACAGGGATACAAGTAGGGTGAATCTGAACGTAAGATGGGTTAGCAAAGTCTGCACCCTTGCGGTAGCACTGGATGGCAGCTGTACAGTTACAACCCATAGCGTTGGTAGAGAGGAAGTAAGCGTTACCATAACCACCGGTAGCAATAACTACCGCATTGGCAGAGAAACGCTCCAACTCGCCTGTAATCAAGTTCTTGGCAATGATACCACGAGCGTGGCCGTCTACGATAACCACATCCTCCATCTCATAACGAGTATAGAGCTTTACCTTGCCAGCCTCTACCTGGCGGCTCAAAGAAGAGTAAGCACCAAGAAGCAACTGCTGACCAGTCTGACCCTTAGCATAGAATGTACGGGAAACCTGAGCACCACCGAAAGAACGGTTGGCCAACATACCACCGTACTCACGGGCGAAAGGCACGCCCTGAGCCACACACTGGTCGATGATGTCGTTGCTCACCTCAGCCAAACGATAAACGTTTGACTCACGGGCACGGTAGTCACCACCCTTTACAGTATCGTAGAAAAGACGGTAAACAGAGTCACCATCGTTCTGATAATTCTTAGCTGCATTGATACCACCCTGTGCTGCAATAGAGTGAGCACGGCGTGGAGAGTCCTGAATGCAGAAGTTCAGGATATTGAAGCCCATCTCGCCGAGAGAAGCTGCAGCAGAAGCACCAGCCAAACCTGTACCTACGACGATAACGTCGAGCTTTAATTTATTCTTAGGGTTAACCAAGCGCTGGTGAGCCTTGTAGTTGGTCCACTTCTCAGCAACTGGTCCTTCAGGTATTCTTGAATTTAATGTCTTAGCCATAATCTTTTTAATACTTAAATGATTACATGAATTATGCGCAGCACAATGATGGAGCGCAACCGATAGCAAATGCCAAAACGGTGATGATGAAGAGTGCAATCAAGATGGTAGTGTAAACCATACCGATTACCTTCCAGCGGCAGAACCAAACCTTACCATTCCAACCGAGAGTCTGAAGGGCGCTCCAGAAACCGTGAGTGAGGTGGAACCAGAGAGCTACCAACCAGATGATGTAGAGTACTACGAACACTGGGTTAGCGAATGTGTCCTGGATGAATGCAAAACCATCTGCAGGGTTGTGAGCCACTGACATGCCTGTAATCTCGGCAAACATCATGTTGAACCAGAAGTTGAACAAATGGAGTAACAAACCGAGAACGATGACGATACCCAGTACCAACATGTTCTGGCTAGCCCACTCTACCTTCTCAGGCTTAGCAGTTACCTCGTAACGCTGGTTGCCACGAGCACGACGGTTTTGTGCTGTCAGAATGAAAGCGTAAACGATGTGAATCACTGCCAAAGCAGCCAAACCTAACGTTGCAGCTACGGCGTACCAGTTAGCACCCAACAACTCGCAAATCATGTTGTAAGCCTCTCCAGAGAAGAGCGCAGCAACATTCATGCAGCAGTGGAATGTCAAGAATAGAATCAGGGCGATACCAGTTACTGACATCACTACCTTTCTACCAATTGATGAATTGATTAACCACATAAATGATTGAATTTAAAATATTTAACTGTTTGAAACTAATTATTATTTCTTCGTTCATCGTCTGCCTACGATACCCATATATAAGCATTAGGAAATCCTCATTTCTAGGTAGCAGTTCGTAAGTTTGCTGCAAAATTACTATATTTTGATGATTTATCAAAGTATTTTTGCTAAAATTTCAATTAAAAGTAGTACTTTTGCCGAAAATTAGAAAAAGTATAGATTATGATTTTCAAATATGACGTACTCGTTATCGGTGGCGGACACGCTGGTTGCGAGGCTGCTTCGGCCTCTGCAAACATGGGAGCAAAGACCTGCCTCATAACGATGGACATGAATAAGATTGCCCAAATGAGTTGCAACCCCGCCATCGGCGGAATTGCCAAAGGACAGATAGTGCGAGAAATTGATGCACTCGGCGGACAGATGGGCATCGTCACCGACAAGACCGCCATCCAGTTCAGAATGCTTAATATAGGTAAGGGGCCTGCCGTATGGAGTCCACGCGCCCAGTGCGACCGTGGAAAGTTCATCTGGGAGTGGCGAACCTTTCTCGACCACACCGACAATCTTGACATCTGGCAAGACCAAGCCGACGAACTACTCGTAGAGAACGGTGAGGCTATCGGCGTACGCACCATCTGGGGCGCAGAATTCTTTGCCAAGAGCATCATCATCACCGCAGGAACTTTCCTCAACGGCCTGATGCATGTAGGCAGGAAAATGGTAGAAGGCGGAAGATGCGCCGAGCCTGCCGTACACCATTTTACGGAGAGCATCACCCGATGGGGAATTACTTCAGCAAGAATGAAAACAGGCACACCCGTTCGCATCGACAAGCGAAGCGTTCACTTCGAGGACATGGAGGAGCAACCAGGCGACTGCGATTTCCACCAGTTCTCTTACATGGGCGAAAACAGAGTCTTGAAGCAGTTGCCTTGCTGGACTTGTTACACCAACGAGAGGGTACACGAGACTTTAAAGAGCGGTCTTGCCGACTCACCTTTATATAATGGCCAAATTCAGAGCACAGGTCCTCGCTATTGTCCGAGCATCGAAACCAAACTGGTCACTTTTCCCGACAAGGAGCAACACCCACTCTTTCTGGAACCAGAGGGCGAAGACACCAACGAGATGTACTTAAACGGTTTCTCTTCGAGTATGCCGATGGAAATTCAGCTGAAAGCACTTCATGAAATTCCCGCATTACGAGATGCGAAGATTTACCGCCCAGGCTACGCTATCGAGTACGATTACTTCGACCCTACCCAACTAAAACACTCACTGGAGTCGAAAATCATCAAGGGACTCTTCTTCGCCGGACAAGTAAACGGAACCACTGGCTACGAAGAAGCAGGAGGTCAAGGAACTGTTGCAGGAATCAACGCCGCCCTCCATTGCGTAGGAGACAAAACTTTTGAGATGCAGCGAGACGAGAGTTACATCGGCGTTCTTATCGACGATCTCACCACAAAGGGAGTCGACGAACCTTACCGTATGTTCACCTCTCGAGCCGAATACCGCATCTTGCTCCGCCAAGACGATGCAGACGCACGACTCACCGAGAAGGCGTACGAGCTAGGCATCGCCAAGCGCGACCGCTACGACCATTGGATAGACAAAAAGGAAGCCATCGAAAGAATCATCGAGTTCTGTGCAAACCATCCTATCAAGAAAGACGAAATCAATCCAAAACTGGAGGCACTCGGCACTACCCCACTGCGAGCAGGCTGCAAACTCATCGACCTCGTAGCCCGTCCACACCTTACACTCCAAAACTTATCCGAGATTATTCCCGAATTGAAGGCTGCACTGAATGCACCATCCAACAGAAAGGAAGAGATTGCCGAGGCGGCAGAAATCAAAATGAAGTACAAAGGCTACATCGAGCGAGAACGGCTTATTGCAGACAAGATGCACCGTCTAGAGAACATAAAAATCAAAGGACGCTTCAAATACTCCGAGCTTCACGAAATTTCCACCGAAGGAAGACAAAAACTAGAGCGCATCGACCCTGAAACTCTGGCCCAAGCCAGCCGTATTCCAGGAGTTTCACCAAGCGACATCAACGTACTGCTCGTATTACTCGGAAGATAAACGCGCCTTGTGTTTCACGTGAAACAAACAAAGCAAGAAACATTTGAAAACAAACGACTTAGGCGTAATTACATCAAGTGTTTTACGGTTAAAGTAAAACTTCAAAAACAAGCAGAATAAACGAACAAACCGACAGATTAATATAGAATTATTATCATATAGAAACAATGAACAACCAGGTATTATTAGACAATCTGCGCAGCATTCCAGATTGGCCCATCAAGGGCGTAAACTTCCGCGACGTTACCACCCTTTTCAAGAATCCAGCGGCTCTCAAAGAGATCAACGATGAGATGTATGAACTCTACAAAGACAAGGGAATTACCAAGATTGTAGGAATAGAATCGCGTGGTTTCGTCATGTCTTCAGCCCTTGCCATTCGCCTCGGCGCAGGTGTGGTTTTATGCAGAAAACCCGGCAAGCTTCCTTGCAAAACCGTACAGGAGAGTTATGCTAAGGAATACGGCATCGACACCATCGAAATCCACGAGGATGCCATCAACGAGAACGACATCGTACTCCTTCACGACGACCTCCTCGCCACTGGCGGAACCATGAAAGCCGCCTGTGATTTGGTCAAGAAATTCCACCCCAAAAAGGTGTACGCAAACTTCATCATCGAACTAGTCAACGAGAATTTTGAGGGCAGAAAGATATTCGATGAAGATGTAGAAGTAAGCACTTTGATGCAGCTTTAGACTTACCTAGCGCCGCCGTTTCACGTGAAACAGCGGCGCTCATTTATCTTCAGGCAAAGGATTTATAACGTATGACAAAGCAAGAAAACGAAGAAAGACTAGCAAGACTCAAAAACATAGTATTAAGCATGCCAGAGAAACCGGGAAGCTACCAATACTACGACGAATACCATACGATTATCTATGTGGGAAAGGCAAAAAATCTCAAGCGAAGAGTGTCTTCCTACTTCCACAAAGAGGTGGACAGATACAAGACAAAGGTGCTCGTATCGAAGATTTTCGACATCTCCTACACGGTGGTCAACACCGAAGAAGATGCTCTTTTGCTCGAAAATAGCCTTATCAAGAAATACAACCCAAGGTATAATGTATTGCTGAAAGACGGCAAAACTTACCCCTCGATTTGCGTAACAAACGAGTACTTTCCCCGCATCTTCAAGACCCGAAATATCAACAAAAAAGTGGGCACATTCTTCGGCCCTTACCCTCATATAGGCAGCATGTATGCCGTACTGGAGATTATCAAGAAGCTCTACAAGCCCCGCACTTGCCGATTCCCCATCACCCGAGAAGGGGTGGCAGAGGGCAAATACAAGCCCTGCCTGGAGTACCATATCCACAACTGCGGAGCCCCTTGCATCAACAAGCAGAGCTACGAGGAATACCAGGAAAACATGCGCCAAGCCCGCGAAATTCTGAAGGGGAACACTCGAGAAGTAAGCAGATACCTCTACGAACTGATGATGAAAAACGCAGAACTTTTGCGCTTCGAGATGGCTGAAGAGTACAAGAAAAAGTACTTGCTGCTAGACGAATTTGAGGCCAAGAGCGAGGTGGTGAGCCACACGATTACCGACGTAGACGTATTCACAATCGTCAACGATGATGCCAACAAAAACGCTTTTATCAATTACATCCACGTAAAAAATGGCACCATCAACCAGAGTTTTACTTACGAATACAAGCGCAAGCTGGAGGAAAGCAACGAGGAGCTTTTGATTACAGCCATCCCGGAAATCAGGGAGCGCTTCCACTCCACCTCAAAAGAGATTATCGTGCCCTTCGAGATGGAATGGAAGTTGAAGGATGCCACCTTCTTCGTGCCACAGAGAGGCGACAAGAAGCACCTCTTGGACCTCTCCGAAATGAACGGAAAACAGTATAAGTTCGACCGTCTGAAGCAAGCCGAGAAGCTGAATCCCGAGCAAAAGCAGACCCGCCTGATGAAGGAATTGCAGACGAAACTAAAACTCCCGAAACTACCCTACCAGATAGAATGTTTCGACAACTCCAACATCTCGGGTACCGATGCCGTGGCTGGCTGCATCGTCTACAAGGGCATGAAACCATCCCGCAAGGACTATCGCAAATACAACATCAAGACGGTAGTAGGCCCCGACGACTACGCCTCAATGAAGGAGGTAGTAAAACGCAGATACAGCCGCATGCTGGAGGAAGAGACTCCCCTACCAGACCTCATCATCACGGACGGTGGAAAAGGCCAGATGGAGGCAGTGAGAGAGGTGGTGGAGGACGAGCTGCACCTTGAAATCCCCATCGCAGGACTCGCTAAGGACGACCGCCACCGCACCAACGAACTGCTGTACGGATTTCCGCCCCAAACCATCGCTCTGCCACCCGAAAGCGAGCTTTTCAAGGCACTTACGCAGATACAGGACGAGGTACACCGCTACGCCATCTCCTTCCATCGCGACAAGCGAAGCAAGCATGCCCTACACTCTGAACTGGACGACATCAAGGGCATCGGCCCCAAGGCGAAAGAAGCACTTCTGAGCAGGTTTAAGAGCGTCAAGAAGATGAAAGAAGCAAGCCAAGAAGATTTGGCAGAGGTACTCGGACCGCACAAGGCAGAGCTTTTGAAGACGTATTTCGAGGGAAAAGAACCCAAAAGTGAAGAATAAAAGTTCAATATCCCCAAAATAATCCGTTACAAATGGGCAAAATATAAAATAAAAGATGTATCTTTGCAGAAAAGAAGCAAACAAGAGCATATGAGAATCGTAATACAGCGTGTAGGCCACGCTTCCGTCACCATCGAGGGAACGGTGAAATCCGCCATCCGGCAAGGTTACCTCATCCTCCTCGGCGTGGAGGAAAGCGACACTTCAGAAGACATAGAATGGCTGGTGAGAAAGGTTATCGGGCTGCGTGTCTTCGACGACGAGAACCATGTAATGAACCGCTCCATCATGGACATTCAGGGCGAGATATTGGTTATCAGCCAGTTCACTCTCTTCGCCAGCTACAAGAAAGGCAACCGCCCCAGTTGGCTCAGAGCCGCCAAACACGAGATAAGCGTTCCGCTCTACGAGGAGTTCTGCCAAAAGCTCTCCGAAGCACTCGGTAAACCCGTAGGAACAGGTGAATTTGGCGCAGACATGAAGGTAGAACTGCTCAACGACGGGCCTGTAACCATCTGCATGGATACGCATAACAAGGAGTAACAACAGAGAAGAAATGACTATAAAAGAAGTCCAAGAGGCTGTAGACAAATGGATTAAGGAGTACGGGGTAAGATACTTTAGCGAATTGACCAACATGGCTTGCCTCACCGAAGAGGTGGGCGAACTGGCTCGCGTAATCGCCCGAAAATATGGGGACCAGAGCTTCAAGGAGGGTGAAAACCCCAACCTGGGCGAGGAAATAGCAGACGTGCTCTGGGTGCTGATTTGCCTGGCAAACCAAACAGGAACCGACCTTACTGAAGAACTCCAAAAGAGCTTTGAGAAGAAGACAAAAAGGGACGCTGAAAGGCACAAGAACAACCCAAAGTTGAGGGAAGAAGGGTGAGTGAAGAGTGAAGAACCCAATAGCTTTTCTCCTTATCAAGTTTACCCTAAGTTTACCTTTGCTCCGTATCCAGTCCTAGAACGCCCCTGTATCCAATAAGAGAATATTCCCCTATCCCTTCATTAAACAACAAACATTTAACAATAAACATTAAACACTATAAAATAATGAGTAGCATCAAAGACCAAGTTCTTGCACAGCAGGGACAGTACAACGGGTCGGACGACAAGTATCTGGCCGTATTGAAACAGTACAACTGCGACCTCAAAGACGAGGAAGTAGCAGCAGAAGTAAAGAAGATTCTCGACGAGAAAGTGGCAGAAAACGAGACCATGGAGGTGAAGAAATTCCTCTTGGGTAGCATAGAACTGACCTCTCTACACACAGAGGATACAGAGGAAAGCATCCTGAAGATGATAGAAAAGGTAAACCAATTTGCCAAGGATTATCCAGACCTCCCCCATGTAGCAACCGTCTGCACCTACCCCAACTTCGCAGGTCTTATTAGTCAAAGTCTCGAAGTAGACGGCGTAGAAATCGCTGTCGTAAGCGGCAATTTCCCTTCTTCTCAGACCTTTATAGAGGTAAAGGTAGCCGAGACCGCCCTCGCCGTCAAAGACGGTGCCACAGAAGTAGACATCGTAATGCCTGTGGGCAAATTCTTCAGCGAAGACTACGAAGGAATGTGCGATGATATCCAGCAGTTGAAGGAAGTTTGCGGTGACCACAAGATGAAATGTATCTTGGAGACTGGCAATCTGAAGAACTGTAGCAACATCATGAAGGCTTCCATCCTCGCCATGTATTCTGGTGCAGATTACATCAAGACTTCTACAGGCAAGGAAAAGGTTTCCGCCACTCCAGAGGCAGCCTACGTAATGTGCCAAGCCATCAAAGCATACTATAAGAAAACAGGTATCCAAATTGGTTTCAAGCCAGCAGGAGGCATCAACACCGTTCACGACGCAGTAGTTTACTACACTATCGTGAAGGAAGTCCTGGGCGAAAAATGGTTGACCAACCAATGGTTACGCCTCGGCACTTCCCGCCTTACCAACCTCCTCTTGAGCGATATTTTAGGCAAGGAAATCAAGTACTTCTAAGCAATTAAAGAAGAAATTCTACACAAGTTTATAAAGAAGCAAAGTCAGTACAACCTACCTCAAATAGGTAGGTTGATTTTATTGGTAAGTAGTACGACATCGCCCCTTCGAGAGCAAAATCTAGCTATCGAGGGGGCAATATTTTGCCGTGGCGAGGCTAAAATCTGAATGTCGGGACATTTACTTTGAGATGTCCCTATTTCTCCCTTTCTATCACAAAATCAAGGTAAGCTTTCAAGGCTGCATAAATGGCCTTATCTTGCACGTATGTGTCCAGGAAATCCATGCACTCCAGATGGAAATCCCACATACGCTTATCTGCATATTCAATACCCCCATTCTCCTTGGTAAAAGCCACAAGTTGTGCTATCTCATCAGATGTAATCTCACGAGACTTTACCTTGCGGGCCAACTTCATCATCTCCTCATCGCCCGTAGACTTTAAGGCATAAATAACAGGCAAGGTAAGCTTACCCTCCACCATGTCGTTTCCCGTAGGTTTTCCTATCTCCTTCGAATCATAATAATCAAAAATATCATCACGAATCTGGAAGATGATGCCAAGGTTCTGACCGAATTTCTGCGCCTCCTCCACTGCAATCTGCGAAGCTTGAGCCGACATCGCACCAATACCGGCACAAGCCTCGAAGAGAGCCGCAGTTTTCTGCTTAATCACCTGATAATAAATGTCTTCTGAAATTTCTTCATTATAGATGCTATTAAGTTGAAGTATCTCACCATTTGACAATGTTCGCCCCAACTCTGCTAAATAACGTACAATTTCCTCTGAATGGGAATAAGAGACATGAAGCAAGGCTGTAGAGAGAATATAGTCACCCACAAGAACTGCCACCTTATTATTATAGGTAGCATTGACGCTCGCCTGACCACGACGCTCACTACTCTCATCGACCACGTCATCATGAACCAGCGAAGCCGTATGAAGCAATTCCAATCCCACTGCAGAATGCTGGGTAACGGCAGTAACCTTGCCGAAATTACGAGCCATCAACAAGATGAGCATAGGGCGCATACGCTTGCCTGTACGCTGACGAATATGATCAAGAGCCTGAGAAAGGAGCCCATCACTGTGCATCAACGACTTGTTGAATAAGTCTACAAAATCTGCCAATTCTGCCTCAATAGGCTGCTTGATAAGTGATAAATAATCCATTATACGTGAGTAAATCTGCTTAATTTCCGAAATTTGTTACAAAATTAATCAATTATTCGTGAATTCTGCTAAATTTTTAGTAATTTTACACCATAAAAATGATTATTTATGGATAAATTGTTCCTTTTAGACGCATATGCGCTCATTTATAGGTCGTATTACGCCTTCATAAAAGCCCCACGAATCAATTCAAAGGGACTTAATACATCGTGTATAATGGGATTCTGCAATACCCTCAACGAGATACTCACCAAGGAGAAACCAACGCACATCGCAGTGGCATTCGATCATGGAAAGACTTTCCGACATGAAGCTTTTCCCGATTACAAAGCACAACGAGAAGAGACTCCAGAAGACATCAAGCTCTCGGTACCTATCATCAAGAACATACTGGAAGCCTACCGTATCCCTACCCTTCAGGTAGATGGTTTCGAGGCAGACGACATCATCGGTACCATTGCCATTCAAGCTGGCGAAAAGGGAGTCGAGACTTATATGCTGACCCCAGACAAAGACTACGGACAATTGGTGCGTGACAATGTATACATGTATCGCCCTCGACATGGTGGCGGTTATGAAAAATTGGGCATTGCCGAGATTGAGGAAAAGTACGACATCTCTTCCCCACTCCAGGTCATCGACCTCCTTGCTTTAATGGGAGACTCTGCCGACAATTTCCCAGGTTGTCCTGGTGTCGGCGAGAAGACTGCCGTAAAACTGATCAAGGAGTTTGGCAATGTGGAAGCACTGATAGAGAATTCTGCTCAGGTGAAAGGTAAACTTCGTGAGAAGGTGGAAGGTGCCATCGATGACATCAAGATGTCGAAATTCTTGGCCACTATCAGAATCGATGTACCAGTAGATTTCAAACTTGATGATTTGAAGTTGCAAGAGCCAGACCAGACTAAACTCGACGAAATCTTCACCGAACTGGAGTTTAAGTCGTTCGCAAACCGAGTTCTTAAAAAGTCTCAAAAAACACAAACAAAGGCTACAGGAGAGCTTGATTTATTTGGCACACAGCTGAACAACGGGCAAGAAGAACAAAAAAACGCAAGTTTTGACACGATTAAAACTACAGAGCACTGCTATAAACTTATTGAGACAGAAGAAGATGCAAAGAATCTTTATGACTATTTATTTACATCACGCATTCTCAGTCTAGACACAGAGACCACATCCACTTCTGCCATTGATGCAGAATTGGTGGGATTAAGCTTTGCCATAAAAGAAAAAGAAGCTTTCTACGTAGCAATCCCAGAGAATCATGAAGAAGCTTTAAAATTCGTAAACATCTTCAAACCGCTCTACGAAAACCCAGAAATACTAAAAGTAGGACAAAACATCAAGTACGATTACGAAGTACTGATGAACTATGGCGTGGAACTGCAAGGAAATATGTTCGATACGATGCTCGCCCACTACATTATCCAACCAGAACTCTATCACAACATGGATTATCTGGCAGAGGTGTTCCTCAACTATCAGACCATCCATATAGAAGAACTGATTGGTGCGAAAGGCAAAAACCAAAAGTCGATGCGCAACCTCGCTCCATCCGAAGTCTACGAGTATGCTGCAGAGGATGCCGACATCACACTGCGCCTGAAGAATGTTCTCGAACCCAAACTCAAGGAGATAGATTGCGAAGACTTGTTCTGGAATGTAGAGATGCCACTTATACCCGTACTCGCCCACATGGAGATGAATGGCGTATGTATCGACACCGATACGCTGAAGGAAACGTCAAGTAATTTAACCAACAGGCTAACAGAGATAGAACACCATATCTATGAGTTGGCAGGCGAATCATTCAACATCGGATCACCCCGACAAGTCGGAGAAATCCTCTTCGGCAAGATGAAAATCGTGGAGAAACCCAAGAAGACAAAGACAGGGCAGTATGTAACCAGCGAGGAGGTACTGCAGCAACTTCGCAGTAAGAGTCCTATCATTGACGAGATTCTGAATTACAGAGGTTTAAAGAAACTTCTGAGCACATACGTAGATGCCCTACCCAAGCTCATCAATCCCCGCACAGGACACATCCACGCCTCCTTCAACCAGGCAATCACGGCAACAGGACGCCTCTCATCAAGCGACCCTAACCTACAGAATATTCCTGTACGAGACGATGACGGAAAGGAAATCAGACGTTGCTTCATCCCAGAGCCAGGTTGTCTGTTTTTTTCAGCAGATTACTCACAGATAGAGCTACGCATCATGGCGCACCTAAGCGAGGACAAGAACATGGTAGACGCCTTCTGCGAGGGCAGCGACATCCATGCCGCCACTGCCGCAAAAATATGGCACGAAGACATCTCGCAAGTAACTGATGCACAGCGCAAGAAAGCAAAAACCGCCAATTTCGGAATCATCTACGGCATTACCACCTTCGGTCTTGCACAGCGCATGAATATTGAGAATAAGGAAGCAAAACAAGTGATAGAAGATTACTTCCGCACCTTCCCGGGCGTACAAGCCTACATGGAAAAATCGAAGGAAATCGCTCGCGAGAAAGGTTATGCCGAGACCCTCTTCCACCGCCGCCGCTATCTGCCCGACATCAATAGCAAAAACGGCACCGTGAGGGGCTTCGCCGAGCGCAACGCCATCAATGCCCCTATCCAAGGTTCGGAGGCCGACATCATCAAGGTGGCGATGGTTCGTATCTTCCACCGTTTTAAGGCCGAAGGCATCAAGAGCAAGATGATCATCCAAGTACACGACGAACTCAACTTCTCCGTCTATCCCGAGGAGAAGGAGCAAGTGGAGAAGATTGTGGTAGAGGAAATGCAGAATGCCTACCACCTCAGCGTACCATTGGTGGCCGACGCAGGCTGGGGAAAGAACTGGCTCGAAGCCCATTAACACGTATCCCAATAGGCATCCCCGATTGTTTCACATGAAACAGTCGGGGATACTTGTTTAGAAGAATCTACAGAACTAGGAAGAAAGTTCTATTCAAAACTTTTAAACTTATGTTCAAAACTTTTAAACTTATGTTCAGAACTTTTGAACTTATGTTCCAAAGTTATAAACATAATATAAGTGAACGCATCGTCATACTGCATGTTGCTGCTCAATTCCCGGCAAGACAGACGGCGGGTCTTCACGTATAACCTAGCGAGAGAATCCCGATAACGAGCTTTTTTCTTGAGATTGCGACATTCTTCTCGATAGAAAGTTGTCGCAACCTTTCCTAATTTCCGCCAAATTACCAAACTGCATCTAAAAAGTAGTTAAAACATTTGTGATTATCAGGGATTTATATTACTTTTGCGATAAAATACTAATTAAATAAAAAGAAAGACAAATGGCAAGAAACAGTAAGTCCAATAACAAAAAGAAAAAGAAGACGGTCGTCTCCCATATCGTGAAACCAGAGAAGATGAGTTTGGAAGAATGGCAGGTGAAGCTGCGCCAGCAAGTATCCAAGACCGAACGCTTTGCCATTGACTGTGTGGACGAAGAACTTTGCCCGGGCGAATACATTGTTCGCAACCCAGAGAAAGGCAACGAATACAAGGTGGTGTACCGGGGTGCCAATAGCGAATGGAATTATTGTTCTTGCATGGATTTCAAGACTTCGAGGCTCGGCACTTGCAAGCATATCGAAGCCGTGAAGAATTGTTTTATCGGGAAAAAGGGAACACATGTGCATCGTGAAATTCCACCTTATACCTCCGTCTATCTCTCTTATCGGGGCGACCGATGCGTGAAGATCCGCATCGGATCCGACAACAAGGAGGCTTACGAACAACTTGCCAAGGATTATTTCGACGAGAACCATGTTTTGAAGAAGTCGGCATACGCTCGGATCAGTTCTTTCCTGAAAAAAGCCAGGGAGATTAGCGACACCTTCAGATGCTACCAGGACGCCATTGACTTTATCATCGACATTCGTGAGAAAGCGGCACGAGAGAAGATTGTTGCCACATACGATGACAAGAAACTAGATAGCCTCTTGAAAGTTACCCTCTATCCCTATCAGAAAGAGGGAATCCGCTTTGCTGCCAAAGCTGGCAAGGCAATCATTGCCGATGAGATGGGTCTCGGAAAAACAATCCAAGCTATCGGTACTGCCGAACTTCTCCGTAAGGAAGGACTTATCGGTTCGGTGCTTATCCTTTGCCCAACTTCGCTCAAATACCAGTGGCGAAGTGAAATCAAGAAGTTTACTGATGCCGAGGTATATGTGATAGAAGGCTCGCATCTCAAACGTAAGGAAGCATACAATCGTCCTGAGCCTTACAAGATTATCTCCTACAACAGTGCCGCCAACGACATTAAGATACTGGGTAGCTTGCAGACCGATATGCTTATCATGGACGAGGTACAGCGACTGAAGAACTGGAACACCCAGATTTCTCGTGCGGCAAGAAAGATAGAGTCAGACTATTCCGTGATTCTATCGGGTACGCCTTTGGAGAACAAACTCGACGAGCTCTACTCCATCGTGGAATTTGTCGATAACTTCCGTCTTGCCCCTTACTATCTTTTCAAGGAGAAGCACATCATCCAAGACGAGACAGGCAAAGTAATTGGCTATCAGAACCTCAACGACATCGGCAAGAAACTGAGCGACATTCTCATCCGCCGTCGCAAAAAGGATGTGAAGCTACAAATGCCAAAGCGTTCTGACAAGAACCTCTTCATTCCAATGACCAAGGAGCAGATGGAGATGCATCAAGAGTGGAAAAACTCGGTTAGAACGCTTGTCTTGAAATGGAGAAAGATGCATTTCTTATCGGATAAAGACAGAAAACGCTTGCTCTTGTACCTTTCTCAGATGCGAATGGTTTGCGACAGCAGCTACATCCTCGACCAAAAGACGAGATACGACACCAAGGTGGATGAGTGCGTGAACATCATCAGCGACATCATCAGCGAGGAAGGCGAAAAGGTTGTGGTATTCAGCCAATGGGAACGCATGACTCGCCTCATCGCCAAGGAGGTGGAAGCAAAAGGGATTGGCTTCGAATACCTCCATGGTGGTGTGCCATCCGAGAAGCGCAAGCACTTGGTGGATAACTTCATGAACGAACCAACGAGCCGTGTTTTCCTTTCCACCGATGCTGGTAGCACAGGTTTGAACCTGCAATCTGCCGCCACCATCATCAACATCGACTTGCCTTGGAATCCTGCTGTACTGGAGCAGCGCATCGGTCGCATCTATCGCCTTGGTCAGCAGAACAATATCCAGGTTATCAACCTCGTTTCACCTCATACCATTGAGGAAGGGATGCTGGGCAAGCTCCGTTTCAAGACCTCTATGTTTGAGGGAGTATTGGACAATGGTGAGGACTCCGTATTCATCAGCGATGATAAGTTCAGCAAGATGATGGATACAGTGAGTGGCATCGTGGAAGAAACAGAAGATACAGATGAGACTAAAGAGGTCAAGGATACAGAGAGCGTAAAAGATGTCAAAGACATCGAGAAAGATAAAGAAATACAAACTGTTGATACAGAAGAAAAGGATGTTCAACAAGCAACCTCCTCAAAGTCTCATCAGGCAGTAGACACTTCTGCCCCTCACGCCCCAGTTCAACCAAAGGACTTGGTAGCCCAAGGTGTCTCTTTCCTCTCTGGCTTGGCCGAGACTTTAAAGTCGCCAGAAGCCACCGCCCAGTTGGTTGACTCTATCGTGGAGAAAGAAGAGCAAACAGGTAAGACTTCCATCAAGATTCCTGTAGAGAGCAAGGAGACCGTCTCTAACCTCCTGAATCTCATAGGAAAGCTATTTGCAAAATAAAAGACTCACAAATTTCTATAATAAAGCATTGAGCCAACCATTTTCTTATAATCGGAAAATAGTTGGCTCGTCTTCTTATAACCTAAAAAATTGGGTTCTTCCGCTTTTCTCGTTGGTAAGACTATCGTAATGATATTATAAAAAGAAGCTATATCCGTTATATATTTAAGATTACAACAAATTAAATATATAAAAATGGAACATAGCTTCTTATATCATGGTTTCGGTGTAGACCGTAGCTTCCAGTATCATGCAACTGAGTACAAAAATTCCTTAGGGATGCAACGAGTACACCCTTTCTGCTGCAAAGGTACGACTAACTTATGAATATACCAAACTTTATCAAGGAAAATTGAGAAAAAACTAATCTTTTTCTTGCTGCAACCAAATAAAAAGCATAACTTTGCGCAATTATCCTAAAAACAACAAATATGAAGGAAGAAGAAATCAAAGAATTGTTTGAACAATTCGAAGCTATCGCCAACGAATACGAAGGCGTGGAGTGTTGGAGCGCAAGAGAACTTGCAGTAGTGTTAGGTTACAGCCAATGGCGTAATTTCGAAGGAATTATCGAAAAGGCAAAATCTGCTAGTTCTAATGCAGGACAGGAAATATCTTATCATTTTGCTGACGTCAGCAAAATGATACCTCTTGCAAAAGGTGCTCAGCGTGAAGTCAAAGATTACATGCTGACTCGTTACGCTTGCTATCTTATCGCTCAGAATGGAGACCCACGCAAGCCACAAATCTCTTTTGCTCAAAACTACTTTGCCGTACAAACTCGCCGTGCGGAACTGGTACAGAAACGCTTGTTGGAATATGAGCGAGTGCAAGCTCGTGCAAAACTTGCAGAAACAGAGAAACGACTTTCTGGTGTCTTATATGAAAGAGGTGTAGATAGCAAAGGGTTTGCTATTATCCGTTCCTTAGGCGACAAGGCTTTGTTCAATCTTGACACAGCACTTCTCAAGCGCAAATTGGGTGCGCCAAATAGTAGACCTTTAGCTGATTTTCTTCCTACTCTAAATATAAAGGCAAAAGACTTCGCCGCAGAAATGACTTCTGTCAATGTACAGCAAAAGGACTTGCATGGTCAACAATCTATCAGCAAAGAGCATGTAGATAACAACAAAGCTGTTCGCAATATGATGCTCCAACGTGGCATCGTCCCTGAGAATCTGCCAGCAGGAGAAGATGTTAAGAAGGTAGAGCGCAGACTAAAATCAGATGAAAAGACGCTAACAAAGAAGAATAGTAAGAAGAAATAGCTACAAGTATAAATGACTAGAGAAGAAGCGATAGGCTTGCGACTCCATAACCAATTGCTCATTGGCTCACAATACGAGAAGCCTGAGGAGATAGTGGAATGGATGGGGATGATGCAGGCACAGGATTATAATTATTTTCGATGGGCTATCGGAATGAG
The DNA here is from genome assembly GCA_963609615.1 of Oribacterium sp. Taxonomy (GTDB): domain Bacteria; phylum Bacteroidota; class Bacteroidia; order Bacteroidales; family Bacteroidaceae; genus Prevotella. The sequence continues at coordinate 19,731 of CAVDKC010000009.1, read as the reverse complement.
GATGAAAGAACCGAAGATGGAGGCTGTAAAAGAGAGCTTTTCTTCGGGCAAAATAGTACGCCTTCATCTCTTGCGATGCACCGTGCAAGCGGTAAGTGCGCAAGACTATCCTTGGTTGATGCAGCTTTGCCGTGAGCGAAACCTAAACACCATCAAGTCATGGCCTAGCTATAACCAAGCCAACTTCTCTGAGCAATACTATCAAGAGGGTACGGAAGCCTTGAAAGGGATTCTTGCCCATAACCTGTCACTTACCAAGAAGGGAATCGGAGTGGAAATGGAAAAGCTCGGCCTTCCTTCCGATACCGCTCACCTCAACCAGATTCTCCTGCGTGGCGAAATGGAGGGGTTGGTATGCTCTGGCGAAATGAGGGGAAAGGATGCAACCTGGGCTTTGGTGGACGAAAGGCTCAAAGCATTAGGCGTTTTCGAGCCTCAACTATCCGAAACAGAAACCCTTACTCTCGTAGCTCGCAAATATTTTCGTAGCCACTCCCCTGCTAGTTTCGAGGATTTCTGTTGGTGGACAGGGCTTCCTATCTCCCAAAACAGAAAGGCTATTGAGCAGATAGCTTCCGAACTGGAAGAGGTTCTAGTTGAAGATTCCTCGCCAAATGGCAACAAGCAAATGATGTTTGTTTATAAAGAGACTATTAACAAAAGGCAAGAGTACATAAAAGATGCTCTCAAAAACGATACTCTAGAGCAGCATCCATCAGGAACAACAGAAGACAAATCAGCCATCCTCCTCCCTCCCTACGACGAATACCTCATTGGTTACAAGAGCCGTTGGATTTCGCTCGACAAGAAGCACGAGGCGAAAGCCCACAATCGCTTCGGTATCTTCAAGCCTGTCATCCTCTACAAGGGAAAGGTCGTGGGCAACTGGAAGGCTTCTCTTGACCAAGGTGCCAAGAACATCGAGACCGACATCTTTACGAAGAAACGAGAAATCGGCATAAGGAGAGTGCAGCAGGCAGAGAAGCAACTTCGAGATTTCACCATATCACATTAAGGTTGTCGCCGTATCAAGTTTACCCTAGCCTTACCGCTTCTTCCGGTCTCCCACTATCTTTGGCACGTTCACTCGTGCCAAAGATAACGTCCTATCCCACGACATTCTTGAGCATCCACTTTCTGAAGAAAGGATCTTCCACCTCGTATTGCTCATTCCTAAAGACGTATCCCTTCTTCATCAAGCGCACGATGGCACTGGTCATCGTACTGGTAGGAAGACTCCTGTCTTGCGCAGGATTATTGCCCATGCTGACCTCCACCATCACATATTTGTCTGTTTTGTTGAAGTTCAGCCACAAACGCTCGTAATCCAAGTCGTGAGTAGCGACAATATCATCCACCGACTGGTGCATCACATCTTCTACCTTTCCTAAAGAGAGATTATTCCATACCGCAAAAGCCAGTTCTTGCGTATAATAAGGATGACAACCAGTAAAGGCGAGAATATCATCAGCCAGTTGTTCCGCATTCTCAGATATTGCCCCCAATCTCTCTGCAAGATACACTTTGAAATCATTGTATGGTATCTTATTCAGTCTCATCAACATACCAAAATGATAGAACGGCGACTTGACACTTTCAAAAATATCCGTCATCATAGACTCCTGGCTGCCGAGGAATATATAGTTGATGCCAGATTGCTCCTGCATAATGGCACGCAGTTGCTTATCCAGATTCTTGTCAACCTCCAAGATGCTTTGAAACTCATCGAAAACCACAATCAGCTTATTGTCTGGTGTAGATACCTTTTGCAGCATCGCCATCACATCTTCGATAGCCGTCATTCCGTTATCTGCCGATGGTTGGAAAGAAACCGTGATTTCATCTGTCATCGGGTTCATATTGACGGATGGCACTACCCGAAAGTTACGGAGATAATACTTTAGCTTCTCAAACTTATATTGATTAAGGAATGCCTTTAGGAGTTTTGCAGCAAAGTCTTCCTTGCTCAATACAGCTTGCATATTGAGCCACAGGTATGGTCGTTTGGTTTGTACGACAGCCTTTCTCACAAGGCTTGACTTACCAAAGCGTCGTGGAGAGATAAGAATCAAATGATTCTCACTCTTCAAGAACTGGACGATATACTCCAGTTCCTTCACTCTATCTGTAAAGTATGGGGCATCAACCAATGAGCCGAACTTAAAAGGATTTTCCATGTTACGAAATTTTTCGTTACGAAATTTTTCGCAAAGGTAATCATTTACTTGCAAGAGAGGGATTGAAAGCCGTAATATTTAGTTTCTTTTAATGTTTTTCTCGCTTTCGCTTGGTAGTTTGGAAGAAAAGATATATTTTTGCAAGCATAACCAATAATACCACAATTATGAAAAGAATATTGTTATCTCTCTGCGTATTGATAGGTTATACACTTAGCACATACGCCCAAGCCACCCACCTTGAGGAATCACAGGAAGACTCTGTGATTAATGTCATCGCCTACTTCTGTAAGGGGGACACGATGAAGTATACCTATACGGATGCCGTGTATAAGATTACCCAGAAAGATACCATCACCTCTAGTTATTATACCCGTAACTGTATGATTGTGGTAACCGACTCTACAGCCAAAGGGTACAAGATGGAGATGACACCATTGGAGCTAAGACTGGCAGACGACTCTACAGCCAATTCATTGGAAACGAAAATGAATGTCGCCATCTTGCAAGGATTCGACAATGTCAAGATAAAGTTCCATACCGACGAATATGGTGCCATAGAAGCCATTGACAACTGGCGTGAGGTGAGAGACCTTTGCCTACGAGGTCTCAAATTGGCTCTTGACACGATGTACCAACAAACTCCCGACATAGATTCCGTCATGCCAAGGAAACGCTTCGAGGGACTGATAAGGCTCTCTTTGAATAACGAAACCAATGTAAGAAAGTGCATAGAAGAGCTTCCTTTGCTGTTTGACTGCCATGGAAACCAATTCAAAATAGGCTCCACATTTGCCACCGACTCCACATCCACGATATTCCCAACCAAGACTCATGCCTTTGTTGGCTATGTAAAAGAGGATGAAGAGGGATTGGATGGCGACTATGAAATCTCCTCTAGCAGCATAACCTCCGTTCCTCCCAAGGAATTTGCAGAACTGACTGGCAATGTCTTGGCTAATCTGTTCACAGGCGAAATGGCTGATCAAGTTGACGCTTTAGCCAAGGATTCCCTGCCTAAGTATATGAATAATGATAGCCTTAAAGTAGAGGTTCTAGAGAATTATTACATCTTTGCCAATGGTTGGCCTGCCAACATGCAATACCAAAAGTCATCAGGCTTTTCCATGCAGAAGAAAGTGGAGTATAAATCCATCGAATGGTACTATCGCTCTTGGAAGGGGTATGCCATGAAGGAAGACGAAGGAAATAAAAAAGAATTGTAAGTTATTATGCAACAGACGTTATTTTTCGTAGTATTTGCCGTTGTCATTGTTTTCGTCTTGGCATACAGATGGAAGAAACGGACAGAAAACAAAATGGGCAACGACTTGAACGCCCTCATTGAAGCTAATGACTGGCGTGGTGTGTGCCGTATTCTACGCAAGCAACTTATCTTATGGGGATGCTTGTTAGTGCTGATTATTGTTTTGTTGGTAGCACGAATCATAATGGGTGGACAAGCTTATACCCCTATTATAGTCTGTGCATTTGTTGCTTGGAGATTCTTCAAGTTGGTGCGCCTTTATAGAATTTCGCACCAAAACATAAAAATGATAGAACAAGAGGAGCAAGAGCCGCAACAAATGCCTGTAGAAGAATTCCTTTCGGGTTGTAAAGCAGTTCATCTAAACGTGCCAGCTTCAGAAATCAAGCAGTTGTGGCTTGATGCTTATGAAAGAGGCAGGCAAGAGGGATTTTGCCCTGTCTTATTGGAAATAGACGAATGTTTTTATGACAGTCTTGATGATAAATCTGAGTGGTTTGACAAGGCCAAGTTTAGTAAATGGCAGTCAAGTATATTAGCCTCTAGCCCTGTTGACGGTCAAGCATTCCTTCGCAATCGCTTTGAAGCCATAAAAGAAGATTATCACGATGACGAGGATTGGAACGCTAAAGTAGTAGGAAGTGATGAGAATCTTCCACCGATAGATGATTTCGGCATTAGTGACGGAAGCAATGTTTACCTTGTGGAAGTTCCTGTAAAAGAACCTTGGCAAATTTTCGCTTACATTCCAATGGGCGATTGGAACGAATGTCCTACCGCAGAGGAACATATGGCTGTAGCAAAATACTGGTATGAGAAATATGGAGCGGTAGTAGCCCATATTTCAAATGACATGATACAATATTATTTACCTAAGCCAGTGACAGACGACACCATGCCTCTTGCGGAGGAGCACATGGGGTATTGTGACGATACTGTTTTCCAAGGAGAGAACCTCACCTCCCTTGCTGCTGAAATAAAGAAATCAACAATATGGTGTTTTTGGTGGGATTAGATTTCACCGCACAACAGTTGGATTCCACACGCACAACAGCTGTTATGCAAGCGCACATCAAGTGATGTGCAAGCGCACAACGGCTGTTGGGCGGTCTTAGAAACTATATTTCCCGACAACAGATACAGCTTCTTCGGAAGACTTCTCCTATATATCTCGAAGACTTCTATCGTATACATCGACTCCTCTCCTCGTTATATGGCTCTTAAGCTCCGCATTCTTCAAGTCCTTATATATACAGAAGTCAAACTCGTATGGCAGGAGAAGGTCGTCTATCTCATTCTTGAGAAGGAGTAAGTCGTCGAGAGACAAGGCTTCGCCTACCAATGCAATATCTACATCGGAAAAGGGTTTGTTGGTTCCCTTGGCTCTTGAACCAAAGAGAATCGCCTTCGTAATATGAGGGAAATGGGAGAAAACAGAAAAGACCTTCTCCCATTCCTCTTCTTCTATTCCATATTTTTTCATCTTTAGTCTTCTAAAGGATTCATTCTATACTGGCATACTGATGAAGAGGAAACTACTCTTCAGAAACCTTAATAGCATTCATCTTCTCGCTAAACTTCACGAATATCGGGAGATAGTCGTGGATAATCTGATTGAAAACCATATTAAACTCATCCTCGTCATAGCAATGGGAGGTAAGATTGCGAGAAGAAATCGTACTCATCCAAGCAGTATCTTCGATGATACCCATTTGCAAAGCCTTACGAATGGCATCCCTCGAACCTTGCACATCCGTATATCCTTGGTATTCCTCATAATCTTTCATCACCTTCCAAGCCAACTCTTGGGTATATTCAAAGCGTTGCACCAGACCTTCTTTCAAAAGGTCATCCACCTCACCGCTAAATTGTTTCTCCGTCGAAACAATCTTAGCGGCATTCTGCAATCGAGCCACTGCCTTGTCATAGTTGCTCAATCTCTGCATCCATCGTATGTCTTGATTCTCTGCCATAAACCTTGATTTTTCCGCAAAGGTAAGAAAAGTTTTTGAGAAAAACCATACTACTAGCCCTTTTTCTTATCCTCTACACTTGTTTTAAGTTTATTTGAGGCGAATTCTTTGTATCTTTCAAAGATAATATGTAACTTTGCACGCAGAAATTTAAACGTTTAAAGATAAAATGGCATTAAAATGTGGTATTGTAGGCCTCCCAAACGTGGGTAAGTCTACACTGTTCAATTGTCTGTCTAGTGCAAAGGCGCAGGCAGCCAACTTTCCTTTCTGTACTATCGAACCCAACCTAGGCGTCATCACCGTACCCGATGAGCGACTCAACAAGTTGGCCGAGATTGTTCACCCAGGACGCATCGTCCCTGCTACTTGCGAGATAGTAGACATCGCAGGACTAGTAAAGGGTGCCAGCAAGGGCGAAGGTCTCGGTAACAAATTCTTGGGAAATATCCGTGAGTGCGATGCTATCATCCACGTAATCCGCTGCTTCGATGACGACAACATCGTGCGCGAGGGTGGCGCAGCCGTTGACCCATTGGAAGACAAGAGCATCATCGATACAGAGCTCCAGCTCAAGGACTTGGAGACGATCGAATCTCAGCTAGCCAAACAGCAGAAGACAGCAGCTGCCGGCAACAAGGATGCCAAGGTAATGGTATCCGTGCTCGAAGCTTACAAGGAAGTTTTGGAACAGGGCAAGAATGCCCGTGCCGTTACTTTCGAGAGCAAGGAAGAGCAGAAGGTGGCTCACGACCTCTTCCTCCTCACTACCAAGCCCGTGCTCTACGTAGCCAATGTAGACGAGGCATCTGCCAAGACTGGCAACGAGTACAGCCAGAAGGTGGAGGCTATCGCAGCCGAAGAAGGTGCAGAGTGCATGGTCATCGCAGCAAAGACCGAGGAAGACATCGCATCGCTCGAAACTTACGAAGACAAGCAGATGTTCCTGGAAGAACTGGGCTTGGAAGAGAGCGGTGTAAACCGCCTCATCAAGAAAGCATACGCCCTACTGAACCTGGAGACATTCATTACCGCCGGCGAGATGGAGGTCAAGGCGTGGACTTACCACAAGGGCTGGAAGGCTCCTCAGTGCGCCGGTGTTATCCACACCGACTTTGAGAAAGGGTTTATCCGTGCCGAGGTTATCAAGTACGAAGACTACATCAAGTATGGATCAGAGGCTGCCGTTCGCGAGGCAGGCAAACTCGGTATCGAGGGCAAGGAGTATGTGGTACAGGATGGCGACATCATGCACTTCCGCTTCAATGTTTAATGTGAAAAGCTAAAAGTTACAAGTTAAAATGATGACAAACTTGCTTAACTATATCGTATGGGACCCAAGCCCCATCATCTGTCACTTGGGTCCTGTAACACTTCGCTATTACGCCACCTGCTGGATGGCAGGCTTGTTTTTGGGCTATCTACTCATGAGCAAACTCTACAAGCAGCAGAAGCTCACCGAAGAGCAATTCTCTCCCCTATTCCTCTACATCTTCATCGGTGTATTGATAGGCGGCCGATTGGGGCATTGCCTCTTCTATCAGCCCGAATACTTCCTCACACAGTGGGACCACTTTATAGAGATGCTGATTCCTATGCATCACATGCCAGACGGCAGCTGGAAGTTCACGGGCTATGAGGGACTGGCGAGCCATGGCGGTGTCATCGGCATGTTCGTCGGCATCTGGCTCTATTGCCGCAATACAAAGGTGAAGGGCTGGACGGTACTCGACAACATGGGCATCTGCTCGGGCATCACCGCCACCTTCATCCGACTGGGCAACTTGATGAACTCAGAGATTATCGGCAAGGTGACTGATGTGCCTTGGGCTTTCATCTTCGTTCGCGAAGACCAGTATCCTCGCCACCCCGGACAGCTCTACGAGGCGATAGCCTACTTCTGCTTCTTCCTCATCATCCTCTTCATCTATAAGAAGAGAGGCCCTCAGAGCGTGGGTACAGGTTTGTATTTCGGACTCTGCCTTACTCTCATCTTCACCTTCCGCTTCTTCATTGAGTATACTAAGGAGATTCAAGTGGCATTCGAGGCAGGTCTGCCTATGGATATGGGACAGATCCTGAGCATTCCGCTCATCCTCGTGGGAGTATGGAGCATCGCACGCAGCTACAAAAGATTAAAGGCTTAACTGTTTTCTCACCTATTATAATATAAGGTATGAAAAGAAAAGTCATGATGGCAAGCATCGCATGCCTGCTAATAGCCAGTTGTGGCAACCGGCAGCATTCGTCTGCCCCAGCCCAACCTGGCAGAACAGATGCCTCCCTACCTAAGAACGTACAGCTGATAAGCACTACCCCTGTAAAAGACCAAGGCAAGAGCGAACTCTGTTGGGCTTATGCCATGCTTGCCACCATCGAGAGCGAACACATCATGAAGGGCGACTCTATCCATCTGTCTATTGCCTACATCGCAAGAATGATGCTGCAAGAGAAGGCTGTAGAGTACTACTTCTCGCAAGGAAAGAAGCCTGTCAGCATGCGAGGTATGGCCTCGATGCTCATACATTACATCGACAAATATGGTGCCCAACCATACGATAGCTACGAAGACCCGAAAAACATCAACTACCAAGTGCTCTGCAGAAAGGTAGAAAAATTATGCGACGGAGCCATAGCCAAGAAAGAAGGTATCAAGACACTGAAAAAAAGCCTGGATCAACTCTTCGACCAACAACTAGGCTACATGCCTGCCAAACAAGTACACATGCTTGGTGCCGAATACACACCACTCGAATTTGCCCACAGTGTATGCTACCCCAAGGAGTACGTAGCACTTACCAGTTTCAGCCATCATCCATATCGGGAATACTTTGCACTTGAAACTCCAGACAACTTGATGCACGACCTGTTTCTCAACCTCCCGCTCGATGAACTGATGCTACATATAAAGAAAGCAGTAGAGCAAGGTCATCCCGTCTGTTGGGAAGGCGATATCAGCGAACCAGGATTCTCCACACCAAAGAAAAACTATGTAGACATTCAGCCGAAGGAATACCCGGTAACCCAAGCCTCAAGGCAAAGAGCCTTCGAACAACTGTGCACCACCGACGACCATGTGATGGAAATCATAGGAACTTTCCAGAAGCACAAACGGCGATACTATGTATGCCGCAACTCCTGGGGCAAACAATGGGGAAACCAAGGTATGATATACCTGTCAGAAGACTACATCAAGCTAAAGACCATCGCCGTGTTTATGAGTGAAAAAGCCGTTGTGTGCGCACACACATAGTTGATTTATATCAAAAAAGCGGGCTTTTTCTTACTTTTCCGCTATAAAGATTTGGCGGGTTGGCGAAATCGTCGTACCTTTGCATCGTCAATAAGACAAAAAGGTTATTAGGTTTTTAGGTTAAGATTGTTAGTTGTTTAGGTTAATTAGTTAGAAAAGGTAAATTAAAAGATTGTTTATTCAAGGACGACAAAAAGGTTTTTAGGTTATTAGGTTTTAGGTTTAAGATTGTTAGTTGTTTAGGTTATTAGTTAGAAAAGGTAAATTAAAAGATTGTTTATTCAGAGACAGCGCTTTGATAGGTTAGATTAGTTAAATTAAAAGGTAAAAAGACAAAGTATGGGAATAACAATGATGATCGCCTGGGCAGCAGCATTTACTGCTTCGGGCTATGCGATGGAGAGGAGCTTAAGAAAGTAAATCTCCTTGAGTTATGAAAAATTTGGGAATATAGAATTAGCAATGCGCAATTTCGAGAGATTCGAAGTTGCGCATTTCATTTTATCTGTTCCGTCACTATCCTCTCTTGTAATACATAATTATGTGAAAATATCTGCCCTTTTATTTTGTATTACCGAGGAAAAGTCGTATTTTTGCAAAAACTTTATATTAAGGACTATTGAATATGGCAAGACATCCTCTTTGGAACAATGACTATTGGCTCTTACTGCTACAGTTGTACCAGAAGAAGCCGATGGGTGTGAAACCACCTTACTCAAAAGGGATGGTCGACTTGAGCCTGGAATTGCACATTCAGCCAGAATATCTGCACGAACAGATGTTTAAACTCAGAATGATGACTCCTCCCATCAAGCGACTATGGGACAAGTATGCCAACAATCCTCGCTGCCTGGCACACGACATCAGCCTCATCAAGCACTTGAGAGGATGCGGCAATGCCCAACAGTTCTATGACGGGGTGGAGATAAAGGAGACTTTCGAAAAAGACTGGCAGCCCATCGCTGGCGAACCTTCGCTTACCCTGGTGAAGCTCATCATCATCCTCGACCTCTATTTCCAGCTCACCCCTACCACCATGGTGCAGGAGACGCCTGAAATCATCGACCTCGGCAAACTCATCAAGACTTCACCGCAAGTCATAGCAGAGGCTATGGGTGTATTCCAATACTGCGACCCCTATCTGAACCGAGACGATGTATTCATCAGCCCGTTACTTGATGCCTGCAGCGAGATATGGCATCGCTACGGAAACGGAAACCCGGACAAGCTCTACCAAATTGCCAACGATCTGAAGGAATACTTCAAGTAAACATGACTGGAAGAAAAACAACTTAACTCAATATAAGTAAAGATATGGCTCAAAAACTCATTCAGACGCAGGAACAGAAGTTGCAGCAGCTACAAAAGCTCACTGCCCAACAGATGTTGTTGGTAAAACTTCTAGAGATGCCACTCACCAAACTAGAGGAGAGTGTCAATGCCGAACTGGACGACAACCCAGCTCTAGAGAGTGAGAATCCAGACGATATGCTCAGCGAGAACTATGACGGAGACTCTCCTATGGACAACGACTCCGACAACAATAGTGACAGCGAAGATGCCTATGAGGCACAAACGGAACAGGAAGAAAGAAAAGATGAACTAGACCAGGCACTGGAAAGCATCGGTCAAGATGACCAAATGCCCGACTACAATACAGACAGATACAGCCATCAAGATAATGCCGACTATGAGGAAATGGTATACGGCGACACTACCTCCTTCTACGACAAACTGAAGGAGCAGATGGATATGCAGGTGCTGTCCGACCAGGAAAAAGACGTGATGGAGTACCTGATAGGTTCGCTGGATGACGACGGTCTACTCAGAAAAGACCTCGACAGCATCAGCGATGAACTGGCCATCTATCACAATCTCTTCGTGACCGACCAAGAGATAGAGCACGTGCTACATATACTCCAGACCTTCGACCCTGCGGGCGTAGGTGGCAGAAGCCTACAGGAATGCCTCTTGCTACAAGTGAAGCGGAAACCTCGCGGAGTGCTTCGCAAGACCATGGAAGAGGTATTCACCGACTACTTCGACGAATTTACCAAGAAACACTGGGACAAGATACAGGCAGGACTGGAACTCAATGACACGCAGCTAGAAACACTGCAAGAGGAAATCAAGAAGCTGAACCCAAAGCCAGGCGCCTCCATGGGCGAGACCGAGGGCAGGAACATGCAGCAGATAACGCCCGACTTCATCGTCGACACGAACGACGATGGTTCCATCACCTTCTCGCTCAACCGTGGCAACATCCCCGAACTGACGGTATCTCCATCGTTTACCAACATGATAGAGACCTACAAGAAGCACAGGGAGAAAATGAGCCGAAGCGACAAAGAGGCTCTCCTCTATGCCAAGGAGAAGGTAGACAAGGCACAGGGATTCATCGAGGCAGTAAAGCAGCGCAGGCACACCCTCGTCGTAACGATGAAGGCCATTATCGACATTCAGCGCCAGTTTTTTCTGGAAGGTGACGAGGCAGACCTCAAGCCCATGATACTCAAGGACGTAGCCGACCGTACAGGACTGGATATCAGCACCATTTCCAGAGTGAGCACCGTGAAGTATGCCCAGACCAAGTGGGGCATCTTCCCACTGAAGTTCTTCTTCACAGACAGCTATACTACAGAGGATGGAGAGGAGATGTCTACACGAAAAATAAAGATTGCCCTGCAAGAATTGATAGACAAGGAAGACAAACGGAAACCATTAAACGACGATGCCATCGCCAAGCTGATGAAAGAACAGGGATACCCGATAGCCCGTCGCACTGTGTCAAAATACAGAGAACAACTGGGCATTCCTGTGGCAAGGCTCCGCAAGTAGCGCATAGTCTCATAAAGCCCCGAGAAAAGAAGAGAGAAAACATATATTTCGTTAGAGTTATGAAAGAGAAGAATATCATATTGGCAGCACAGGTGATAAGCATGGTATTTACACCGTTCTATCTAGCGCTGACAGGACTCATAGCCCTGTTTATCTTCAGCTACATGTCGCTGCTCCCCTGGGCATACAAGTTGCCTGTACTGGCATTTGTATACCTGTTTACGGTGATAGCCCCTACGCTGCTCATCCATCTGTACCGCAAGATACAGGGATGGACCTCTCACGAGATGGGTAGGAAGGAGCGCCGTCTCGTGCCTTATATCCTCTCCATCCTGTGCTACTTCGGTTGCTTCTTCTGGATGGAGTATCGCAACACGCCCAGGGTTATCAGCATCATCCTGGTGGTGGCACTTGTCATACAGATGGTTTGTGCCCTCATCAACGTATGGTGGAAGATAAGCACCCACACGGCAGGCATCGGTGGCGTGGCAGGAGCTTTGATGTCCTACTCTATCGCCTTCTCCTTCAATCCCCTGTGGTGGCTCTGCCTCGTGTTGATTCTGGCTGGTGCCGTAGGCACTGCTCGCATGATATTGCGGCAACACACGCTCTCGCAAGTGGTAACAGGCTTTCTCGTAGGACTCACTTGCGCCATCCTGGTCATCTAGGAGGACTTTCTCTTGCTTTCGGAATTCCCCTATATAACAAAAGAATTATCATCTTAAAAATATAAGAAACAATGAAACCATTAGTAAGCATTATCATGGGCAGTACCAGCGACCTGCCTGTTATGGAAAAAGCATGTAAGTGGTTGAACGACAACCAGATTCCATTCGAAGTAAATGCCCTCTCAGCTCATCGTACTCCTGATGCCGTAGAGGCATTCGCCAAGGGAGCCAAGGAGCGTGGCGTGAAGGTCATCATCGCCGCTGCCGGTATGGCTGCCGCACTTCCTGGAGTTATCGCAGCATCTACACCGCTGCCAGTCATCGGTGTGCCTATCAAGGGTATGCTCGACGGTCTCGATGCCATGCTCAGCATCATCCAGATGCCTCCTGGCATCCCTGTAGCTACTGTTGGTGTCAACGCAGCACAGAATGCAGCCATCCTCGCTGCCGAGATGATTGCCCTTGCCGATGAGGAAGTGGCCCTGAAGGTGGAGGCATGGAAGGCTGGTCTCGGTGCCAAGATAGAGAAGGCCAACAAGGACTTGGCAGAAGTGAAGTACGATTATAAGTGTAATTAAATGGTAGACTTATTCAATTATAACCGACGCCCATCGTCGGTAGTTCATGTCGGTGCACTCGATTTGGGAGGCGACTGTCCTGTCCGCATCCAGTCGATGACCACTACCAATACCAATGATACCGAGGCTTGCGTACGTCAGGCGGAGGATATTATCAAGGCTGGCGGCGAACTCGTGCGCTTCACCACTCAGGGTTCTCGCGAGGCTGAGAACATGAAGAACATCAATACCGGCATCCGTGCCGATGGATTTGACACGCCGCTCGTCGCTGATGTCCACTTCAATCCTAACGTGGCCGACGTGGCAGCCCTCTATTGTGAGAAGGTGCGTGTCAACCCAGGCAATTATGTAGACCCTGCCCGCAAGTTCATCAAGCAGGAATATACCGACGAGGAATATGCCCAGGAACTGAAGAAGATAGAGGACCGTTTCGTGCCTTTCCTCAATATCTGCAAGGAGAACCATACCGCCATCCGCATCGGCGTAAACCATGGTTCCCTCTCCGACCGCATCCGCAATCGCTATGGCGACACACCGGAGGGCATCGTGGAGAGTTGTATGGAGTTCCTCCGCATCTGCAAGAAGGAGAACTTCAACGACGTGGTTATCTCTATCAAGGCATCCAACACCGTAGTGATGGTTCGCTCTATGCGCCTCTTGGTGAGCGAGATGGAGAAAGAAGACATGAACTATCCTCTGCACCTCGGCGTAACCGAGGCTGGCGAAGGCGAGGACGGCAGAATCAAAAGTGCCGTAGGCATTGGTGCCCTCCTGGCTGATGGCATCGGCGATACGGTGCGTGTGAGCCTCAGCGAGGAACCTGCCGCAGAGATTCCTGTGGCTCGCCACTTGGTAGATTACATCGGCAAGAAGCAAGGTCAGTTGATAATTCCTGGCGAAGCTTGCCCTTCATTCGACTGGCTGCGCCCTACCCGACGTGAGACCGTAGCCGTAGGCAATATCGGGGGCGACAATGTGCCAGTGGTTATCTGCAACCGCATCAATGGCGAGAGTACCCTTTGCAGTAATGAGGATGCCAAGCCAGACTATATCTATATCGGCGGGAAGATGCCTAAGCAGTGGGTGCCAGGACAGAGTTACATCGTAGACTATAATGTCTATGAGACGCTCAACGCCAAGCCAGAGACCACGGGTTGCAAGCTCTACCCTATCTTCCCAGCCATGGCGATGCCGCTTATCGCCAGCATCAAGGCCGACATCAAGTTCCTCACCCTCCAGTTTGGCACACCTGCTGAGGAGTATCTCACTTGTCTGAAGATGCATCCAGAAGTGGTGGTCATCTGCGTGAGCAACCATCAGAATCGTCTGGGCGACCAGCGTGCCTTGGTACACGAGATGATGAATGCCAGCGTGAAGAACCCTGTCATCTTTGCCGAGATGTACAAGCACTCAGCTGCTGAGAAGAGTGACTTCCAGCTAGAGGCTGCCGCCGACATGGGAGCCTTGATGATAGACGGCTTGACCGACGGCATCTGGCTGATGAACGACGGCGACATCCCTGCCGAGACCATAGACGAGACTGCCTTCGGTATACTCCAAGCTGCTCGCCTTCGTACCTCCAAGACCGAATATATCAGTTGCCCAGGTTGCGGCAGAACCCTCTACGACCTACGTGAGACCATCGCCAAGATACGCGAGGCCACCAAAGGCATGAAGGGCTTGAAGATAGGCATCATGGGCTGCATCGTAAACGGTCCTGGCGAGATGGCTGATGCCGACTATGGCTACGTAGGAGCTGGCGTAAACCGAGTAAGCCTCTATCGCAAGCAGATTTGCGTAGAGAAGAACATCCCTCAGGAAGTGGCTGTAGAGCATCTGCTCGCCCTCATCCATGGAGACAAGGAGAAGTAATGTATTTTAAGTCAAGCCATAGGAGGTTTGCCTTATTTATAGAAGAGTCACCTTGAAAAAGTGCCATCAAAACAGAGGGGTACCTCAAAATGCTTACAGTTTAAAACTAAAAAGCATAAGAGAAGCCATTCTGAATGAAAATTACAGCTTTTAAGAGCCTGTTTTTGGTCTCTGTTTGCTGTTTTACTTTCAGATTGATAGTGCTCTGACTTTTTCAAGTGGACTCATAGAATAGATATGAATAAGCCGCCATTAGCATAACAAATGGCGGCTTATATTGGTAACTGCAAATCTTATAACAATACTCTGTTAAATCGTTCTTATCGTCTGTAAATCAATAACATATTAATGGTTGCTTATAAAAACTGTAACTATTCAGCAGATTTTCAGAGAATATACAATACGGGGTTGGCTGATGGCTTACTGTACAAAGATAGTGTTGCAAATCATTTGCTACATGAATCTAAGATTATAAGACGAAATTACAACTTTTCAAAATAGCGCAACAAATTCCTTTTCAAGAAGCATCGTTTATAGAAAAGTCGTAAGATGCTTACAAAATAATCAAAAACAGATACATTTTATTGCATAATGTAACTAATAAAGATTTTTGATATATTTTTGGCATAAAACTGTTTTAAATCTTGCAAAATGTATATCTTTGCACTCGCATAGAACTAGTTCGAACCGTATGTGGAAAATCCATGTATGTAATTGTGTAATATTTAAAACGAATTGCTATGGATGATTTTTTCAAACTTCCTGTTGCTCTGACAGAAGCATTGTCAAAAAATGACATGATGCTTGTTGTTGGTGGAGACAGAGCTATCGAAATTACAGTTATAAACGAAGGTAATGGCTGTAATGTAGAAGGTGCATTAAACAAAGGAACAGGCTGTGGCTGCTAATCCTTTATTATTCTAAAACAGATAAGAGTCTTTGAATACTTCTAGAATATTTTAGACTCTTATCTGTTATTACTAGCGAATTTTAAACGTTTCTAACAAGATGAAAAAAAATAAATACCAAACATATATTGAGGTCGATAAAGGTATATTCCTCTATTTTAATTCATTTAGCACAAAATACCTTTTGCTAGATGAGAAAAAGCATCTTATATACCAAAATCACTCATTGGAGGATATAAAACAAAATCATCTAGACTTATACAACACTTTGCTAGAAACGCAATTTATCATCGCAGACGACTTTGATGAACAAGCTATTGTTGAGTACAAAAAAATAGCAGCAAAAATGGATACAACAATGTATCATGTTGTTGTTAATGTTACTCTTGACTGTAATTTAAGATGTTGGTATTGCTACGAAAAGAAAATCCACAAGAGTAAATTGTTTGCAAATGTTATAGAGGCTATCAAATCTAATGTAAGCCTGCAATATGAGAAAGTACGTTTTAAAACTTTGAAGATTTCTTTTTTTGGCGGTGAGCCTTTTTTGAATTTTGATGGAATTCGAAATATTCTTGACTTTGCACGAACCTTTTGCAAAGCAAGGGACATTGCACTTTTAGCTGATTTTACAACAAATGCTACATTAATAAAACAGGAACATCTTGAGTATTTACAAGACTTGAAATGTTTCTTTCAAATCACATTGGATGGAGACCGCCATAAACATAATGAAGTCAAGCATCTAAGTGGTGTGGATACTTTTATGCTTACCATAGACAACATTCATCATATTTCCAATATGATAAAAGAGTCGTATATATGGGTTCGTATCAACTATGATAAGAAAACTCTTGATCATATTGATGATATTCTTGTGCTCATAGATGATTTGGACAAGGCTCACACGTTCTTAATCCTACGCAAAATATGGCAGACAGAAGCGAATAGCATAAATCCACGACTTCTAACAGGTGCTATACAAAAGATTTTAAGCCATAAATTCTTTGTAGATTGCTATGCACTTTCAAGAAGTGGTATCTGTTTTGCAGAACGTATGAACCAAGTCTTGGTCAATTTTGATGGAAAAGTATTCAAGTGTTCAACTTTGGAATCCTTCGATGACGATAACTCATTAGGTAAGTTGAATCTTCAGACTGGTGAGATCAAATGGGATTTGAACAAAGTGGCTCAGATTCCACGTATATTATCAAATAAGAGGTGCTCAGAATGTTGTTTGTATCCATGTTGCTTGGGACCTTGCAATAAAAATATATTAAAATCCCCAGATAGGACTTGCATCATTGATGAAATGAATCTTTCCATGCGAGATTATTTGATGTATAATTTTAAATTGAATTTGCTGTATGAGAATTTTAGCGATACTAATCTTTAGCTTTTTAGCAACATCTAGTTTTGGAAGTACAACTAAGATGGATATTCGTGGTGTTATTCTTGACATGAAGAACACCCCGATACCTTACGCTACCATATTTTTGTTAAACTCCGATTCTACATTTATAAATGGATGTACAACTGATGATAATGGTGCTTTTTTCTTGCCAGACAGTCTTAAAGAAGGTATGTCATTAAAAGTTTCTGCGATAGGTTACAACACGCTTATCGCAAAAATCTCTACTATAAATTTTCCTGCGACTTTGAAGTTGGAAAATAAAAGCTATCAATTAGGAGAAGTCACTATAAAAAGAAATAGACCTATGCAGCATTTAAGCAAGGGGGGAATTGTGACTACTGTAAAAGGTTCAGTTTTATCTATAGCAGGTAATGCCGTAGATGTTATTGGACAGCTGCCTGGAGTAAGAATTGAAGATGAGCAAATTAGTATTTTGGGCAAAGGTTATCCTATTATTTACATCAATGGACGCAAGCTAAATGATTTAAGCGAGCTAAGCCGATTATCCTCAAATGAAATCGAAAACATTGAGGTTCTGAATAATCCTGGCGCAAGATATAGTGCTGAAACAAAATCTGTAATATTAATTAAGACTATAAGAAAAAATGGAGAAGGGTTGAGCGGAAACGTTCAGTCCGTGAGCCGTTTGGCGCATTCGTTTTCCCAATCAGGCAATATGGCTTTGAATTACCGCCATAATGACATAGATGTATTTGGCTCTTTGGCTTTAGACTATTCTAAAAGGTATCAAAAGCAAGACAATTCTACGCACATAGACTTTAATAATGAGGTTTATGATTTAAAGTCAGCTATGACTATATTTCCTGTAAACACCTCTTACATAGCAAACTTAGGCTTTAATTGGCAAGTAAATAAGGACAATACTTTAGGCTTTAAATATGAATTTCATGGAATCCCTAATGGTAGCTCTAATTGGAATCAACAGGAAAAAGTCTTCTTGAATGGAGAATGGCAAGATGAAATAACCTACTACACCCATTGGAAGAGAAAGACTATGCCACAGAATATGTTGAATGTATATTATCTTGGAAATATCAATCATTGGAGCTTTAGCTTAAATAATGATTTTTATTATAGCAAAAACACAGTAAATCAAGATATGAAAGAAAACAGTAGCACTGACAATGGTGAAAATGCAATAAACAGTTTAAATCATATACGGAATAAAATGGTTGCAACGAAAGGTGTTGTTGGATACACTCTGCAAAAAAGCAAAACAGAATTAGGATATGAATATACGTATACAGACCGTATTGACAATTTCTTGAATTATGGAAATTTATTGCCTAATTCTGATAACCAAATCAAAGAAGGGAATTTTGCAGTATTTCTCAGCACTAATATTACCTTTGGGAAATATGAAGTTTCAGGTGGGGGCAGATACGAACATACCGTATCGGATTATTATCAGAATAAGCAGATTGTAAAAGAACAAAGTCGAAAATACAGTAAATTTTTCCCTACTATAGACTTTTCTTTTCCAATTAAGCAAGCGAACTTTTCCTTGTCATATACAGCGAAGACACGCCGTCCCCTGTATAGTCAGTTGAGTAGTAACATACAATACGACGACCGCTTTACATATGAGCAAGGCAATCCTATGCTGCAATCAGAAATCAATCATGACATCACATTAGCAGGAATCTACAAATGGCTATATTTCTCAGCAAGCTATCAATATGTTAGAAATGCAATTGTTGGAATTGTTGAGTCATATTCGGAAAACGAGCCCATTAATTTAATGACATTCGTAAATTACAAACATATATCAAAGTATAGTTCTGTGCTATCCGTATCACCAAAAATTTCAAAATGGTCACCTCGACTTATTTTAAATTTTATGGGACAAGATTTTAAAATCAACGCAATGGGAAAAAGTCAGTTGATGAATAATCCCTTGTTGTTTTTTAATCTTTATAATAATATAAAAATGTGCAAAGGAATAACTTTAAACGGAGACATCATAGGACATACATCTGGTAATATGGATGTGGTTTCATTGAAACCTTCTTGGCAGATAAACATAGGAATAACCAAAACAACGAAGAGATGGTTCTTTCAGTTAAATGCTACAGATTTATTTAAAACGGCAAGGAATTCAATGATAACTTATGGTAGTCAAATGGTTCTTGACAAATGGAATTATAGTGATTCACAAGCTGTACGTTTCACTGTTCGCTATTCTTTTAATTCTACGAATAACAGGTACAAGGGAAGTAGTGCAGGACAAAAAGAAATCAATAGATTGTAAACGATGAAACATTTTCCAATTATACACCAACATGACACAATGCAATGCGGTATCGCTTGTTTGCAAATGGTATGTAAATATTTCGGCAGAGAATACACATCAGATTCTCTGTCGAATCTTTGTTTTGCAACAACAGAAGGCGTTTCTATGTTAGGCATCAATGAAACTGCCAACAATTTAGGATTACGTACGATTTGTGTAAAAACGACGACTTCCATCTTTGACAAATCTCCATTGCCTAGCATCCTTCACTGGGACCAAAACCATTTTGTTGTTCTGTATAAGGTTAAGAAAGGAAAGAAGTTCTATATAGCTGACCCAGGAAAGGGATTGGTGACATATAATCTTGATGAGTTCAAAAAACATTGGATAAGTACAAGCTCCAATGGCGAAGACAAAGGCATTGCCATGTTCTTGGAAACTACCCCTGCTTTCTTTACCTATAAGATGGAGGGCGAAGAGAACATCAAAGAGAAGAGGTCTTTCCGTTTTCTCTTTGGGTATGTGAGGA
>CAVDKC010000008.1:0-37222 GCA_963609615.1 Oribacterium sp. | reverse complement strand
TGTTACTTTATAGAGAGGACACAAAAATGTACCAAGTTATTTTTTAATCATTACTTAAGCATAAATCATGACGAATACAAAACGTTACGCGATAGAAAAAAACATGAGGTATCTACAATTGCTTGCACAGTCTTTTCCTACGGTGGCTGAAGCAAGCACTGAAATCATCAACTTACAGGCAATCCTCAATCTGCCTAAGGGAACAGAGCACTTCCTCGCCGATATTCATGGCGAGTATGAGGCATTCCTGCATGTACTGAAGAATGCGTCTGGGAATATCAAACGAAAGGTGAACGAGCTCTTCGGCAACACACTTAGAGAACAGGAAAAAAGAGAACTTTGCACACTCATTTATTACCCTGAGCAAAAGTTAGGGCTGGTAAAGCTGAAGGAAACAGATATCAACGACTGGTATCACATCACCCTGCATCAGCTAGTGGCTGTATGCCGTGATGTTTCGAGCAAGTATACAAGAAGCAAGGTACGCAAGTCGTTGCCTTGCGATTTTTCTTATATCATACAGGAACTCTTGCATGAGCACACAGAGGACCATGACAAGGCGGCATACGTGAATGTCATCGTTGATACGATTATCTCCACAGGCAGAGCAGATGACTTCATTATCGCTATTGCCAATGTAATTCAGCGTCTTGCCATAGACCAACTCCACATACTGGGCGACATCTATGACCGTGGGCCAGGCGCCCACATCATACTCGACAAGATGCTACATTATCATAGTTGGGACATACAATGGGGCAATCATGATGTACTCTGGATGGGAGCCGCAGCCGGTAATGCTGCCTGCGTGTGCAATGTGATACGCCTCTCGTTGAGGTATGCCAATCTTTCTACTATAGAGGAAGGCTATGGTATCAATCTCATCCCGCTGGCAACTTTTGCCATGGAAACCTATGGCAATGACGAGTGCCTGGAGTTTATGCCTAAAATGAGTGGTGGAGCAGCCACCCTAGATGACAAGACACAACGACTTACCGCACAGATGCATAAGGCGATAAGTATTATTCAGTTTAAGTTGGAAGGACAACTCTATGACAAGCACCCCGAGTGGGGCATGGAACATCGCAACCTGCTCAAACAGATTGTGCAGGAAAAGGGCACGGTATGGGTGGATGGCAAAGAGTATCCGATGACATCATGCCACTTCCCTACCCTAAGTCACGACGCTATACATGCCAATGAATTGACAGCAGAAGAAACGGCACTCATAGAGAAATTGACTCACTCTTTCTTGGTTTGCGAGAAACTACACAAACATATCAATGTGATGCTGCAACATGGCTGTATGTACTCCATCTATAACAATAATCTTCTTTTCCATGCATCGTGCCCACTCAATGAGGACGGGACACTGAAAGAGGTAGAGATTTATCCTGGAAAAATGTTCAAGGGCAGAGAACTGATGCACTATACGGGGATGCAGATACGTGCGGCTTTCCAACAGGATTCCGACCCACAGGAGAAGGCTTATGCCATCGACTACTTCCTCTACCTCTGGTGTGGTCCAGACAGCCCTCTTTTTGACAAGAGCAAGATGGCTACCTTCGAGCGTTACTTCATTGCGGACAAGGAAACCCACAAGGAGGAGAAAGGCTACTACTTCTTACTGCGCGACCGAGAGGAAATCATCGACCATATCATGGATGAATTTGGTGTAACAGGAGAGAACCGTCATATCATCAACGGACATGTGCCAGTGCGTACCATCAAAGGGGAAAATCCTATTAAGGCCAATGGCAAACTGATGGTCATTGATGGCGGATTCAGCAAGGCGTATCACAACGAGACAGGTATAGCTGGCTATACGTTAGTATATCACTCACGCGGTTTCCAACTGGTACAGCACGAACCTTTTACGAGCATGGAAGATGCCATAGAACAAGGCACCGACATCAAGAGTACTACACAGATCGTAGAAATGTCCAATAGGCGTATGCTAGTGGCAGACACCGATATTGGCCATGACCTACGCAAACAGATTGCCGACCTCGAAGAATTACTCTATGCGTATCGCCATGGGTTCATCAAGGAGACGGAACGTAAGAAATAAAGCTAAAAGGCTCTGTTTACACAAAATAGAGCCAATATACCAAAGCCAAAACGGCTATGACGATGATGCCGACCAATGCCTTGATCATACAGGTGGCTACTTTCTTGACTATCAGGATGCCTATCACCAGTATAATCAAGGCAAAGGCGTAATATGCGAAATCACTCATTGTTGTATTATTTTATAATTCCTTTAAGCTGTATATTGTATTCTCTAAAAACTTATTTCCAATCTTATTGCTTCATTGCCCGGCGGAACTCTGCTGGTATCGGGGTCTCAAACTCCATCGGCTCGTGAGTTACGGGATGGTAGAAGCAAAGGACATAGGCATGTAGGCAAAGTCTGCCACATGGATCATCACCATTTCCGTATTTGATGTCGCCACATACGGGATGCCCCATATCAGCGGTATGCACACGTATCTGGTTCTTGCGTCCTGTTTCCAACTTGAATTCCACGAGAGAATGGCTGGTAGTGCGCTGCATGGTGCAAAAATGAGTGATGGCATACTTGCCGCCGTTGTCTACATCGCTGCTATAAGTAATATAAGCCTTGTTGTCCTTTAGCCAATTGGCAACAGTACCCTCGTCTTCTTCCATTTCGCCTGACACGAGTGCAACATACCTGCGGTCGTACACGTTGTGATGCCAGTCGTTCTCAAGGGCAAGCTCGGTCTGCTTGTCCTTAGCGTAAATCATGAGTCCAGAAGTATCGCGGTCTAGTCGGTGTACTACATGGGCCTGACAGTTCTGTCGAGTTTGATGAAAATAGTCGTCCAGGATTGCCTTTACGTTGAGCGAGGCATGCCCTGCAGCCATACTCAGGATGCCTATTGCCTTTTCTACCACCACAATGTACTTGTCCTCGTATACGATTTTTAGGTATCGGCTTTTGAAAGTCTGCAGGTTTTTCTTAGTGCGACTCACGCTGACTCTCATGCCTGTTTTGAGTGCATAGTCAAATTGGGTGATGGTTTTGCCATCTACCTTGATACCACGCCCCTGAAGGGTCTGTTTCACTTTAGTCTTGCTCTGTCCCTTAAGGGTACTGAGCAACCATTCCAATAGTGGAGCAGGTTTGCCCACAGTATAGTGGTCGTATTCCTGTTGACTCATGTATTTATTTCTGTTATTGCCTTCTCTCATGTCTTTTTCTTGTTCTTTATATAAGCTTTGGGATGCTTTTACAAGTAATATGCAAGTAAAAGTATTTTGCAAAAGTACTCATTTTTGTTAATCTGGCAAAGAATACGCTTCATTTTAACTTAAAATTAAATAGTTTTTTGCTCTAAATTTCTGATTTCCAAATATTATTTGTAATTTTGCAAACTGAAAGTCAATAAACAATTAAGAAACAGAGATAATTATTAAGAATGATTACAGTACAAAATCTTGCTATCCAGTTTGGGAAGAGAGTGCTTTACAAAGATGTAAACCTCAAGTTTACTCATGGTAATATTTATGGTATCATAGGTGCTAATGGCGCAGGTAAGTCTACCTTCCTTCGTGCCATCAGTGGTGAGTTGGAGCCTAACAAGGGTACTGTGGAGATGGGACCTGGTGAACGCCTCTCCGTATTGGAGCAGGACCACTTCAAATATGATGAGTATCGTGTGATGGATACGGTACTCATGGGACATCAGCCTCTTTGGGAAAATATGAAAGAGCGCGAACGCCTATATGCTAAGCCAGAGATGACAGAGGAGGACGGCAACCGCGCTGCAGACCTAGAGTTGAAGTTTGCCGAAATGAACGGTTGGGAGGCCGAGAGCAACGCTGCCCAACTTCTCCAGAACTTGGGCGTAAAGGAGGACTGCCATGACAAACTTGTGGGAGAACTCTCCAATACGGAAAAGGTACGTGTTATGTTGGCAAAGGCTCTCTTCGGTAATCCAGACAACCTCTTACTCGACGAGCCTACCAACGACCTCGACCTTGATACTGTAGAGTGGTTGGAGGAATATCTCAGCAATGTGGAGCAGACAGTATTGGTGGTTTCTCACGACCGTCACTTCCTCGATGCTGTCAGCACGCAGACTGTCGACATCGACTTCGGAAAGATTACTATGTTTGCCGGTAACTATTCGTTCTGGTACGAGAGTTCGCAACTTGCCCTTCGTCAGGCTCAGAACCAAAAGATGAAGGCAGAGGAGAAGAAAAAGCAGTTGGAAGAATTTATCCGCCGTTTTTCTGCCAACGTGGCTAAAAGTAAGCAAACCACTTCTCGTAAGAAGATGCTCGAAAAGCTCAATGTAGAGGAAATTCGCCCTTCTAGCCGCAAGTATCCAGGTATCATATTCCAGATGGAGCGTGAACCAGGCAACCAAATACTGGAAGTAGAAGGTTTAAAGGCAGTAGACGAAGATGGCAGTGTACTCTTCGACAATGTGAGCTTCAATGTGGAGAAAGACGAGAAGGTGGTGTTCCTCTCTCATAATCCAAAGGCGATGACTGCCCTCTTTGAAATTATTAATGGTAATCGCAAGGCCGATGCCGGCGAGTACAAATGGGGTGTCACCATCACCACTGCTTATCTCCCACTAGATAATACCGCTTTCTTCCAAAGCGACAAGAATCTTGTGGATTGGCTCAGCCAGTATGGACCTGGTAACGAGGTTGCGATGAAGGGCTACTTAGGCAGAATGCTCTTTAGCGGTGAAGAAGTGCTCAAGAAAGTGAATGTACTTTCTGGTGGTGAGAAGATGAGATGTATGATAGCACGTATGCAATTGCAAAATGCCAACTGCCTCATACTTGACACTCCTACCAACCACTTGGATTTGGAGAGTATCCAGGCTTTCAACAATAACCTGGTCGCATTCAAGGGCAATGTACTTTTTGCCAGCCATGACCACGAGTTTATTAACACTGTGGCAAATCGCATCATAGAACTAACCCCGTCTGGTACCATCGACAAGCTCATGTCGTACGATGAGTATATCTACGATGAAGCTATCAAGGAACAGAAGGCAAAGATGTACGGCTTACAATAAATATGTATAATAGGTTTATGCTCCAAGTATAATAAATTAATGTGCCAGCTCGATGTGGGTCGGGTTGGCACACTCTTTGTTAAACGTTTGGAATAAACAAAATAATATCATTATGTCTAAGGAAAAGAAAATAAACATAGAGGACGAAAACGTCGAGCAGAATGCTCAAAACGAGAATGTTGGACAAAACAACAACACTCAGGCAGGGGATATGCAGGTAGATAACCAAGATGATACTGCTGACAACAAGACAGAATCTGGCAAGACTGGAACTGACAACAAGGCAGAGGACATAGAACTTGACCAACAGATAAAAAGTCAGCAAGAAATAGATGAACTGAAGAAACAGTTACTCTACAAGACTGCTGAGTTTGAGAATTATCGCAAGCGTACGCTGAAAGAAAAGACTGAGCTGATTCTGAATGGTGGAGAGAAGACGATTTCAGCTGTCCTTCCAGTGCTAGATGACTTTGAACGTGCTCTCGCCGACAAGAACGAGGACCCCAAAGTTATCAAAGAAGGTATGCAGATGATTTTCAACAAATTTGTCAAGGCATTGGAGTCATTGGGTGTGAAGAAAATTGACACAACCGACAAGGACTTTGATGTAGACTTCCATGAGGCTATCGCTATGGTTCCAGGTATGGGAGATGACAAGAAGGGAAAAATCATCGACTGCGTGCAGACTGGCTATACCCTTAACGACAAGGTTATTCGTCATGCCAAGGTCGCAGTAGGTCAATAATCTCTATAAGGAAGAAAGCAAATGGCAAAGAGAGACTATTATGAGGTGCTAGGCATAGACAAGTCGGCATCTGAAGATGAAATCAAGAAGGCATATCGTAAGATAGCCATCAAATATCATCCAGACCGCAATCCTGGCAACAAGGAGGCTGAGGAGAAGTTCAAGGAAGCCGCAGAGGCTTACGAAGTGCTTCATGATGCGCAGAAACGCCAGCAGTATGACCAGTTTGGTTTTGATGGACCACAAGGTGGATTTGGCGGATTCGGCGGCGGTGCCGGCATGGATTTGAATGATATATTCTCCATGTTTGGCGATATCTTCGGTGGTCATTCTGGCGGTTTCGGCGGCTTTGGCGGTGCTCAGACTCCGCAGTATCAAGGGAGGGACTTGCGTGTACAGGTAAAACTCACCTTAGAAGAAGCCTACAAGGGCGTGACTAAGAAATTTAAGATACGCAAAGATGTAGTATGCGACGAGTGTCATGGTACCGGATGCGAGAATGGTGCAAAGCCTGAAACTTGCCCTACTTGTCATGGTTCTGGCTATACCATGAGAACCGTTCGCTCCATGTTTGGTATGATGCAGACCCAAGGTGCTTGCCCTACTTGTCATGGGGAAGGCTCTATTGTGAAGCATAAGTGTAAAAAATGTGCAGGCGAAGGCATCGTACAGGGGGAGGAAGTTATAGAATTCTCTATCCCAGCAGGTGTAGATGACAACATGGTAGTCACTGTTCCTGGCAAGGGCGGAGCAGCTAAGCACAATGGTGCGAATGGTGATTTGCAAGTTATAGTGCATGTAGAGAAAAGTGAAGTCTTTGAACGTGTCAACAAAGACCTTTATTATAATCTCGTGCTCGATTTTGCCACTGCCACTTTAGGTGGAGAGGTTGAAGTGCCAACCATAGAAGGAAAGACAACCGTCAAAATAGAGGCAGGCACACAGCCAGGCAAACAGATACGTCTTCGTGGCAAGGGTATGCCGTCGCTCCCCGGGTATGGATACGGAAATGGGGATATTATTATCAATGTTACCGTTTTCATTCCGAAGACTTTGACCAAGGACGAGAAGAAACTTGTAGAGAAATTCAAGGCATGTGAGAACTTCAAGGCAGATAATGCTACGAAGAAGACTCTCTTTGATAGCTTTAAGAATCTTTTTAAATAGAATAATTAAAAGAGTTGGTGGAGCTAGGGCATAGTGCAAAATGCCTTAGCTTCATTTCAAGCTTTTGCGTCAGGCGATTCGGTAATGTAAATAACCGGATTGCCTTTTTTGTAGGAAGTATAGGCGCACTATGCCCTATATATATAAAGGTATAAGGAGAAACTATGAATTATCAAGAAACAACCCAATATCTCTTTACTAGCACTCCTGTGTTTGAAAAAGAGGGTGCCTCGGCGTATAAGCCTGGACTAGGAACTGTAAAGGCTTTAGATGACCATTTCGGCCATCCTCACCTACGGTACAAGACTATTCATGTAGCAGGAACAAACGGTAAGGGATCTTGTTCTCATACCTTGGCAGCCATACTACAATGTCAAGGTTACAAGGTAGGTCTATTTACTTCTCCGCATTTGGTAGATTTCCGTGAGCGTATCCGCGTGAATGGCGAGATGGTGAGCGAACAGTATGTTATCGACTTTGTGGAAAATCACCGTACCTTCTTCGAACGGCTCCATCCGTCTTTCTTTGAAATTACTACTATGATGGCATTTCAGTACTTTGCCGACCAGAAGGTAGACTATGCGGTTATAGAAGTTGGACTGGGTGGTCGCCTTGACAGTACCAATATCATCACCCCCATTCTTTCTGTTATCACCAACATCAGTTTTGACCACACACAATTCTTGGGCAACACC
The DNA here is from genome assembly GCA_963609615.1 of Oribacterium sp. Taxonomy (GTDB): domain Bacteria; phylum Bacteroidota; class Bacteroidia; order Bacteroidales; family Bacteroidaceae; genus Prevotella. The sequence continues at coordinate 29,552 of CAVDKC010000008.1, read as the reverse complement.
TTGGAATCCATAGCTAGCGAGAAGGCTGGAATCATCAAGGAAAGTGTACCTGTGGTGGTAGGCGAATATACTACAGAGACTCGTCCTGTCTTTGAAAGCGTGGCTCAAGAAAGGAAAGCTCCTATCCTATTTGCCCAGGATTTGAACACGGAATTGGATGCTGACATGGAGCTGAAGGGCTCTTATCAGGAGAAAAACAAAAAGACTATTTTGGCAGCCATCTCCAATCTGCGCATACTTGTTCCGCTAACAGATGATGCCGTGAAGAATGGCTTTGCACACGTCTGCGAACTTACTGGTCTAAGAGGCAGATGGGAAAAACTGGGCGAACGTCCGTTGGTGATTTGCGATACTGGACATAATTTGGCCGGTTGGCAGTATTTGGCATCGCAAATTAAAGGGGTGAACGCTAAGTGTAAGCACATAGTCTTTGGCATGGTAGATGATAAAGATGTAGACCATGTAATGTCACTTTTAACCGATATTCCCGCCAAGTACTATTGGACGCAAGCCTCCACGCATAGAGCCATTCCTGCAAGCAAAATAGCAGAGAAGGCTCGTTACCATGGGCTTGAAGGCACGTGCTATCCGTCTGTAAAAGAGGCTTTTGAGGCGGCTAAATCTGCTGCCAGCGAAGAGGACTTTGTCTTTGTGGGAGGCTCTAGCTATGTGGTGGCAGACCTCTTGTCGTAATATATTTTAGTTTTTTTAATGAAATAATTACCAAATATTTTTGTAATACTCAATTTTTTTTAGTTACTTTGCAGTATGATACTTTAAACTATCAGAGTAACTAAAAAATATTGAGATATTATGAATACAGAACCAGCAAATAAGTGTGGTTTGAAAAGAGAAGATTTTCAGACCACTGTGAATGGCAAGAAGACAGACCTCTTCGTGTTGACCAACAAGCAGGGTAACGAAGTTGCCGTAACTAACTATGGCGGTGCTATCGTTGCTATCATGATGCCTGACAAGGATGGAAATTACGCCAACCTTATTCAGGGGCATGACAACATCCAGGACGTCATTAATTCTCCAGAGCCTTTCCTTAGTGTCCTTATCGGTCGCTACGGCAACCGCATCAAAGAGGGTAAGTTTACCCTTCATGGTAAAGAGTACCAGTTGGCTTGCAATAATGGAGCAAATCATTTGCATGGTGGCCCGACAGGTTTTCATGCACATGTGTGGGATGCTACCCGTATGAGTGACAATGCCGTAGTGTTGAAATACACTAGTCCTTATGGTGAGGAAGGTTTTACTGGCGAGTTGACTGTTTGGGTAGCTTATACGTTGACCGACAACAACGAGTTTGTCATCAAGTACCAAGCAACAACCAACAAGCAGACCATCGTCAACTTGACCAACCATGGTTTCTTCTCAATCCAAGGTATCGGAAATCCAACTCCTACCATCGACAACATCATTTGCGAAGTAAACGCTGACTACTATTTGCCTATCGACAAAGAATCCATTCCGACAGGTGAAATCTTGAAGGTGGAGGGAACACCATTTGACTTCCGCACTCCAAAGCCTATTGGCCAGGACATTAATGCCGACAACGAGCAAATCAAGAACGGACAAGGCTACGACCACAACTACGTACTCAACAAAAAAGAAGAGGGCGAGTTGAGTTTTGCTGCTCGCATCAAAGACCCAGTAAGCTGCCGCACCATGGAGGTTTACACCACAGAACCTGGTATGCAGATGTACACAGGCAATTTCTTGGAAGGCATCTCTGGCCAGCACGGCGCCACATTCCCACGCCGTAGCGCAGTTTGTTTCGAGGCTCAGAAGTTCCCAGACACCCCTAACCATCCATACTTCCCAAGTTGCCGCCTGAATCCAGGCGAGACTTATTCACAGAAGACAATCTATAAGTTTGGAGTTGACAAATAACAGCAACAATGGGCCTCTTGACTAAAAAAATCGAGGCATATTAGCAGGCAGTACTTCTGACGGAATGAAGTACTGCTTTCTAAGTGTATATGACTCCCAATAGTCTCTAACGTATATTCCCAAAAACAATAACATTAACAATATCAACTATTAAAAAGAAAAATGGAAAACCAAAACAAAAATGGTAATATCATCGCTATTATTACGATGATGTTTCTTTATGCCATGATTTCGTTCGTAACGAACTTGGCTGCACCTATCGGAGTAATCTGGAAAAATGTGTTCGCAGATAGCGGCAGTGCCAACATGATAGGCATGCTTGGTAATGCGATGAACTTCTTGGCATACCTTTTCATGGGTATCCCTGCAGGAAAGTTGCTTACCAAGATCGGTTACAAGAAGAGTGCACTCACTGGTATCGCTACAGGTTTTGTAGGTGTCTTGATTCAGTTCCTCTCTGGCAAGTTTGGTGCAGACATATCAGGTTTTGCAGTATACCTCTTCGGTGCGTTTATATCAGGTTTCGCTGTATGTATTTTGAACACAGTGGTCAACCCTATGCTCAATCTTCTCGGAGGCGGCGGCAACCGTGGTAACCAGTTGAACCTCATAGGTGGTACGCTTAACAGCTTGTCTGGTACTTTAACCCCTATGCTCGTAGGTGCTCTCATCGGTACTGTTACTGCTAACACCAAGATGGTAGACGTCAACCTTGTGCTTTACATCGCTATGGCAGTATTCGCACTGGCATTCGTCATCTTGAATTTCATTCCTATCCAAGATCCAGAGATGGGAAAGACAACAGACAAGACAGTGTTCGAGCATTCACCTTGGGCATTCCGCCACTTCAACCTCGGCGTTATCGCCATCTTCGTCTATGTAGGTGTTGAGATTGGTGTACCAGGTACTTTGAATTTCTATATCTCAGATACCACAGCCAATGGTGGTGGCTTCATCAACGGCTCGGCTCTCGCCAATGCAGCAGCCATCGGTGGTTTCGTAGCAGGTACATATTGGTTACTCATGTTGGTGGGCCGTTTGCTTTCTAGCTTCATTGCCGACAAGGTATCAAGCCGAATGATGATGATTGTAGCCAATGGTGTGGGTATGATATTTATCCTCCTCGCCATATTGCTCGGCAAGAGCACTACTATCGAGATGCCTGTCTTTACAGGAACCTCATTCCAAATGGTAACCGTGCCTATTGCAGCTATGTTCTTGGTGCTCTGCGGTCTCTGCACATCTATCATGTGGTCTTCTATCTTCAACCTCGCTACCGAAGGCCTCGGCAAATACACAGCTCAGGCTTCTGGCATTTTTATGATGATGGTAGTAGGTGGCGGCCTGATGCCATTAGTACAGAATTTTATCGCCGACAATGCTGGCTATATGGCAAGTTACATCGTGCCATTGGTATCGATGGCTTACATGTTCTTCTACGCCATTACCGGTTGCAAGAATATCAATAAAGACATTCCTGTAGACTAATCGCAAAATCTTCAAATAAATAACAACTAAAGCTTAAGAATTATGGATATTGAAAAAGTAAGAAGTCGCTTCATCAAGCATTTTGATGGCAAAACTGGAAACATCTACATGTCACCAGGTCGTATTAACTTGATTGGTGAGCATACCGACTATAATGGCGGATTTGTGTTCCCAGGTGCCGTAGACAAAGGTATTATGGCAGAAATTCGCCCTAACGGGACTAATACCGTGATGCTCTACTCTATCGACCTCAAGGATCGTGTAGAATTCAAAGTAGACGACCCAGAAGGACCTCATGCATCATGGGCTCGTTACATTTACGGTATCTGTCAAGAGATGAAAGCTCTCGGTGTAGACGTACAGGGATTTAACGCTGCATTCTATGGCGATGTGCCTCTTGGTGCCGGAATGTCTTCTTCTGCTGCTCTGGAGAGTTGTTTTGCATTTGCTCTCAATGACCTCTTTGGAGATAACAAGGTGTCTAAGTGGGATCTTGTACTTGCAGGTCAGGCTACAGAGCATAAGTATGTGGGCGTAAATTGTGGTATCATGGATCAGTTTGCCTCTGTATTTGGCAAAGAGGGCAAATTGATGCGCTTGGACTGCAATAGCCGTGAGTTTGAGTACTTCCCATTCGAGCCTAAAGGTTACAAACTTTGCTTGGTAAACTCTAAGGTGAAGCATGAGTTGGCTGGTTCTCCATACAACGACCGTCGTAACTCTTGTGAGAATGTAGTAAAGCATATCGCAGCCAAGCATCCAGAAGCTAAGTTTGAAACACTCCGCGATTGCACGTGGGAGCAGTTGGAGGAAGTGCGTGCAGAGGTCGGTGAAGAAGACTATAGCCGCGCTCACTTTGTACTTGGCGAAAAAGACCGCGTGCTCGCCGTTTGCGATGCCTTGGAGAAGGGCGACTATGAGACTGTAGGTCAGAAGATGTATGAGACTCATAATGGATTGAGCAAGGAATACGAAGTAAGCTGTGAGGAACTTGACTTCCTCAATGAGGTAGCCAAGGAGAATGGCGTAACTGGTAGCCGTATTATGGGCGGTGGTTTCGGTGGCTGCACCATCAATCTTGTCAAGGATGACATCTATGACAAGTTCTGCGAGGACGTCACAGCCAAGTTTACTGCCAAGTATGGACATGCTCCTGAGATTTACCCTGTGGTAATCTCTGAAGGTTCACATAAGGTTTGCTAACATTTTAACAATCAAGTAGCCTTGAAAGGGCAAAAGTATTGAATACTAAATGCTTTTGCACTTTCAAGGCTTTTTTTATCCATTTTCATTCTATAACACTCACGTTTCATACCATATTGGTGAGTGAAAATGTCTTGAAAGTGGAAAAGCAGAAAATAATGAAAAATTATTTCCATTATTATTTTTTTTTACCAAATATTTTTATTACCTTTGCAAACGTTATCCTGAATACAATCTTTTTACCTTAAAGAAAACTAATACCTATTGAATTAAGAGCAGTTGCCTGCGAAGGTAGCTGCTCTTTTTGGTATTTGACAAAATAAAAACAAAATCCATTCGTTGTATATATATGAGCAAAGAATCTTTTAGAATCATACAGCTACCTAAGCATTTCGACCCTCGTGGAAATCTCACGGTGGCAGAAGAGGGACACAATATTCCTTTTCGTATCGAGAGCGTGCAGTGGTCATACGGCATGCATACCGTTGGGGGTCGTATGCCTAAACGTACGATTAGTTCCGGTCAATATTTGATAGTACCTCTGTCTGGCTCGTTTACCCTGACATTATTGGGGAATACTGCTCCAGAAAAGGTATTTATGAATCATCCCTTCGAGGCGGTCTATATAGCAGAAGGCATCGACTTTGTAATTTCTGACTGTGCCTCAGGTACAGTTTTTCTAACACTTTCAGACCATCAACAGTAACAACAGCAATGAAACAGCAAGAAATACCCTATCTCAGCCTAAAGGCTATCAACGCCCCATACGAGTCTGCCATATCATCAGCTATGCAGCAAGTGCTAAGTAGTGGCTGGTATCTTCAAGGGAAAGCAGTTAGGCGATTCGAACAGAACTATGCGTCATATATAGGCACTCGGCACTGCATTGCCTGTGGAAATGGTCTTGATGCGCTCAAGCTGATGCTCCAGGCAGAGATAGTCTTGGGTAGAATGCGAGAAGGTGATGAGGTACTTGTGGCTGCAAATACTTATATAGCCACTATCCTCGCCATTACGAGCGTAGGGCTTACTCCTGTTCTCGTAGAACCTTCGCTAGACACTCTCCAGATAGATGACCACTTGATAGAGCAGCATATTACAGAGAAGACTCGCGCCCTACTCACAGTCCATCTCTATGGTAAGTGTAGCGTTACGCCACATATGCTTCGTATTTGCCAGCGTCATCATTTGCTTCTTTTGGAGGATAATGCACAGGCTCATGGCTGTAAGTTTCAGCCTGGGTTATCCGATGTTCCAGCAGGGTGGCAAGGCAAGCGAACCGGTAGTTTAGGTTCGGCTGCTGCTCATAGCTTTTACCCAGGGAAAAACCTAGGGGCGTTAGGGGATGCAGGTGCCGTTACTACAGACGATGATGCGTTGGCAGAAGTGGTGAGAGCTTTAGGCAATTATGGTAGTGCCCGAAAGTATGTTTTTGATTACCAGGGAAGAAATTCTCGCATGGATGAATTGCAGGCAGCGGCTCTCTGCGTCAAACTGCAGCATCTGGACGAGACAAACCATGTACGCCAAAGCCTTGCCCAATATTATCTGGAATGTTTGGGCGTAAAAGTTTCCGAAGATGAAGTTTCCACCCTGTTTGCCGGAACGGATTCTTCACTTTTCGTACCACGGAAGATGTATGAGAATACGAAAGAGAATGTAGTGCACATCTTCCCTATCCTCTCCACTAGAAGAGAGGATTTGCAGCAGTATCTGCTGGAGCATGGTGTGCACACGATGATACATTATCCGATACCGCCACACCAGCAGCGTTGCTATGAGAAATGGAATACTCTCTCCCTTCCTGTCACAGAAAGAATACATAGAGAAGAACTTAGCTTGCCTTGCAATCAGTGCATGAGCCGAACCGATATAGAAAGAATCGCCGAACTTATCCTTCGTTTTGGATAAGCTCGGCGATTGCCGTATGTCATATATTACATTATAAGTATTGTACTTTAGCACCCAGTGAGATGCCAAATACATCCCAAAATCCTGCACTTCCGTTTCGGTAGAAGCGCATGAAGTAGATGTCGTTGGTTCCCAGTTCATAAAAGAATGTCACGCTCTTGATGCGCTTGCGCCGATTACAGGGTATATTGTACTTGAATCGTTCGCCTAGTGCCAAGTTTGGACGGATGCGAGTGGAGAATGGATAGTAGCCACTCTCATATTTGGTAGGTTGCTTAGTCCAGAAGTCGTGCCCGAATACGGTATTAAAATAGAGGCTGCACTCCAATGGTTCAAATTGCCATCCTTTGCCTATATTTCTGCACCATGGAGTAAAGTTTTCCTTCAGCGTCAGTGTCAGTTTTGAGCTCTTTGAACTAAATCTGGGCACTAGTCCGAGGAGCAAGTGCGTTTCCCACTGGCGTTTGTGCCCGTAGTCCCATCCCAGACCAAGGGCCACGATACCCATGTTGCCGCAGGTTTGTATCACGCCCTGCGTAGGGATGAGCACGTTCCAGTGCGCCCGATAGCGCATCGAATGTTTGTCGTATTTGCTGATGTTTTGAACTAACGTATCGGTTCTTACACTACAGTCTGTGGGGGCTGCATTGATATTGTAGATAGTGGAATCATAGGGGGCCTCCGTCGTCTTGTTTTCTGCACCATGTACGGGCGACAGACCGATGGCCAGCACCATGCAAAGCGATAACCTCTTGAGGATATCGGCAACAGTGTGTATCTTAGAAGTCGCAAATCTCATAGCTGTAACCTTTTGGGGTCATTGTAAAGATGTAATATTGGCGGAAATAACAGCTGGCTGCCATATAGAATATGGTACCGTCGCCATAATAGTCTTCCGTTTCAAAGTGATGTCCATGGCCGTCGAGACAAAACTGGAGTTTCGGGAACTCATGGATATAGTAGTTGAATACTTTGGCTACATTGTTGTTAAACTGTTCGGAATATGGAGGTGCGTGCATACATACCACCGTTCGGTCGAAATCATCGGCATGGTTGGTGCGTTCTTCCTCCATGAAGTCAAAGTTGGGTACAGGGTTGGAGTAGTCATACTCGATAGCGTTCGTGTTGAGGCAAACAAACTTGACTCTGCCTGCTATGAAACTGAAGTCAGGATTTCCGAAGATTTTGGCATACGCCTCAGTCCCGGTGCCGAGGCAGTCATGATTGCCTAGCAGAACCACAAAGGGCTTTTTGAGCTTTTGCATTCTATCCCGTGTCCACAGCATCTCCCTCGTGGCTCCAAAGTCGGATATGTCGCCCAAGTGGAGCACGAAGTCGATGCTGTCGCCCTTGGCGTTGATGTTGCTCACAGCGGCCTCCAAGTCATCATACCACTGGTGCGAGTCGCTGATGACGGCGAAGCGAATGCTATCCTTTGACTTGGTGGCAGTCTCGATACGTTCGATATTAGGAGCATTGACGTTTCTCTCACCCGAGATGTGCACGTCATATGGATGTACGTCAAATACCTTGTCGCATGCGCTTAGCATGGAGATACTTGCCATGCCGAGCAAGAGCATGGAGAGTTTGTTTTTCAGTGTTTTCATCTGTGCGATTTTATATTTGAGTCAATACTGTAGGCTATTTCCCTTTTTCTTGTCTCAGTCTATGGTAAAACTCTTGCAGTTGCCCAATCTTTACACCCTTGCGCTGCACGGCATTCAAGGCATCATAAGCATCCTGTTTACGTCTCAGTGTGATGAGTAGGTCTATTTGGTTGAGGCGGTAGTCTACATTATTTTCATCGAGCGATACTGCCTTGGCATAGTCATATTCTGCGAGTTCCAGCATCCCCCTCTCCTTCTCCAGGCCTCCACGGGCTGCATAGGCAATGGCACTGTCTGGGTATTGCTCTATGAGGTTGTTAAGTCCGTCGTAAGCCTCGGTATGGTGGCTGTCTTTCTCATTGAGGAGAGCCAGTCCGAGTTGTGCCTGGAAGTTGCCAGGCACGAGGAGCAATAGGTTCTGGTAGTCGATACGTGCAAAGTTATATCGCTTCAATTTCTCATTGACGAAGGCCCGATAATAGAGACCTGCAATATTGGTGTTCTTGAGAAACAACACCTTGTCGAGGTCGTCCTTGGCATACTGCCATTGCTCCAACTGGATGTTCCATGCAGCTTTCTTCAGTCGAAGATCTATGCTGTCGGGGTGATAAGCGAGTATATTTGTGGCGGCAGCCAGCGAGTCACGCAATGCCTTAGCCTGCGCCTTGGCCTGCGAATAGTCGTTGTCTACATATTGGGCGGAGACTGGCTGTGCCAAGGCAAATATACTGGTAAGTAATATGATATTTTGTTTCATGCTGCAAAATTACGAATACTGGTTTAACTGTCCAAAATAAAACCTATAAATCTTGCTAGGTTTTCCCAAAAATACCTAAATTCGTGAATTTATGGACACTGCACTCCTTATGCTTATTCCTCAACTCTATCTGAGGAGACCTACGCTACTTCGTGAGAGGGGTTCATATAGTTTCACGGCATGAAACTCCTAGTTCCACGGCATGAAACAGGGAGTTCCAGGAGGTGAAACCTTTTGAGTCCTCCGTAGAAGCAAGTTTCCCTATTCTTCTGCCGTCGATAAAGTCAAGAAGCCAAAACCTGCTTCATATAGCGACGCACTTCCTTACGCGCAGAACCAAGATTATACTCTGCTTTTTTATAATTGATATCTAGGCAGGTGGCTATTTCGCTTACCTGCATCCCCTCGTAGAGATTGAGACGAAGCACACGGCTCTGCGTCTCGCCAAGCCGAGCGATGCCCTTTTCGAGCATAGCCTGCACTTCATGCACAGAATACACGCTCTCAGCACTCTCCACCTGCTTCACCAACCAGTCGCTCGTACGTACGAAATGCTCATATTCTTCCCTGCAAGACTTCCGGCGCCAATAGTCTATAATCAGATTTTTCGCCACTGTGTATACTAGGCAAGGCAGAGTGATGGGAGTTATCATCCTGTCGCTCTGCAACAGGCGCAGAAAGACGTTCTGTAAAACATCCTCTGTATCGGGGGCATACTGTAGCCGAGAAGCCACATACGACAAAAGTTCATCGTAATGCGCAGAATAGTAGTCAGCGATGATGCTAGACTTAGATACATTATAATCCATGAGCGGAAAAGGTTTAATTGATCAAGTTTTCACGAATAAACGATATTGCAAAGATAGCCAAAAAAAAGGTTGTAGCCAAGAAAAAAATACAAAAAATGTGCTAAATGCCCCATTTGAAACATTTAGCACATATATCGAAACAATTTGTAACACGTAATGTTACATCTTGCAAAGTTCCACTACTTAATCATATCCACGCTTCGCTTGAGGAATGCATCGAGAGAGGCTCCCTTCAACATGCCATTCTGCAACAAGGCGAGGTCTATGAGTTGATGTACGATGTCATTACCCTTAGCATAGTCGGCGAGGATATTGTCGCGCTTAGCCTTCTCATCGCGAATAGTATTCTCTGTGTTATGAACGTCGTCTTTCTCCTCCTGCGTTATCTCCTCAGGCTTCTTCTTGCCCTGCTCCTGATGTAGCACGGCGAGACGTGCCTCCTGACCCTTGATTTCTGCAAGGATGGGCTTCAAACTCTCTGATGTGTTAGCCTCCGAGTCGCCCAAGATTTTCTTCACAAGAGCATGGTCTGAGTTGAGAACTATAGTATAGCTGTCTGGCATCTGACCATAGAAGTTCATACCTGCCTGGAACTGACTCATTGCCTTCATACGGCGCATGTATTCGTTCTGGGTTATCAGCACAGGCTGGTTCTGCTCGCCAAGAGCTTGAACCTCTACGTAGAACTCAGCCTTGTCCATCTTAGGCATCTGAGAGCGGAACACCTGCGACAGGTTGTCAGTCTGTTCTTGACTCAAGTCTGTCTTCTTGGCATCGTCCTTGACAATAAGACGATCTACGATATCAGAGTCTACACGAGTAAAACGACTCTTCTCCAACTTCTGCTCCAGCATATTAACCATAGGGGTATCAAGCTGACCTTCCATCAGAAGCACAGAATATCCTTTCTGCTTAGCTGCCTCGATATAGGAATATTGCTCCTCCTTATTGTTGGCGTAGAGATACACCAAGTTGCCATCCTTATCAGTCTGATTGTCTTTAATAAGGGTCTTATACTCCTCTAAGGTAAAGTACTTGTCCTCTACATCTTTCACCAGGGAGAAATCCTTGGCACGGTCATAGAAGTCTTCCTGCGAAAGCATACCATAATTGATAAAGAGCTTGAGGTCATCCCACTTCTCCTCGTATTCCTTACGGTTCTCCTTGAAGATAGAACTCAAACGGTCGGCTACCTTCTTAGTGATATAGGTGGAAATCTTCTTCACATTGCTGTCGCTCTGCAAGTAGCTTCGGCTTACGTTCAGAGGTATGTCAGGAGAGTCGATGACACCATGGAGCAAGGTCAGGAACTCTGGCACGATGCCTTCCACTTGGTCAGTCACAAATACTTGATTGCAGTAGAGCTGAATCTTGTTGCGCTGCATATCAATATTGTTTTTGATGCGTGGGAAGTAGAGAATACCTGTCAGGTTGAATGGGAAGTCTACGTTTAGGTGAATCCAGAACAGCGGGTCGTCCTGCATAGGATAAAGTGTATGGTAGAACTTCTTGTAGTCTTCGTCCTTCAGCGTGCTGGGAGTCTTAGTCCAGAGAGGCTCCACATTATTAATAATATTGTCCTCATCAGTCTCCACGTTCTTGCCGTCCTTCCACTCGGTCTTCTTTCCAAAAGCCACAGGCACTGCCATAAATTTACAATACTTGTTCAAGAGTTCCTCTATCTTGCTCTTTTGCAGGAATTCTTTGCAGTCTTCAGCGATATGCAGGATGATGTCTGATCCACGCTCTGCTTTCTCTGCATCCTCTATTTCAAAGGCAGGCGAACCATCGCAACTCCATTTTACAGCCTTGCTACCCTCTTTGTAACTCTTGGTAATGATTTCTACCTTGCTGGCCACCATAAAGGAAGAGTAGAAACCCAAACCGAAATGACCGATAATGGCATTGGCATTTTCTTTGTACTTGTCAAGGAAGTCGGTTACACCAGAGAATGCAATCTGGTTGATATATTTGTCGATTTCCTCCTCTGTCATACCGATACCATGGTCGCTAATGGTCAGAGTACCTGCCTTCTCATCGAGAGTTACCCGAACGACAGCATCAGCTACTTCACCCTTGAAGTCACCTTGCGCAGCGAGAGTCTTCAATTTCTGCGTAGCATCCACAGCATTGGATACCATTTCACGGAGGAAGATGTCATGATCTGAATATAAGAATTTCTTGATGACAGGGAAGATATTCTCTGTCGTTACACCTATATTACCTTTTTGTGCCATAATTATTGTATTTTTAATGTTTGTTTATGAATTTGTCTGATTCGCCTCTTACAAATTGCGTGCCAAACAAACCACAAACAAGCATCACCCCTCTATAACTTCCGAAGATGGTATCGGACATCACATCACCCTACACACCCTGATGCCTATCTGCACTGGATGCTTTTGCATATACTGATAAAGCGTCATGGGTTCGTCTATCACCTTCTTGTGGATGCTGCTGGCATTGAGAAGATGGAGTCCGTCCTTGTGCCACGAGGCTATTCCGATGTGAGTGGTATCGAGTCCTTCCTTATTAGTAATGATGGCGATGATGTCTCCGTCGTGGATGGCAGTGCGAAACACTGGCGTATTGGCTACCTTCCCCTTGGGGATATAACGATACTTCTTGCCGTTCACACTCTGCTCCAGACTGCGGATACCTGAAGTCCACTCTGGGTGAGCCGTCAGCATCTTGTAAGAGGAACGATGAGTCGTCATCCAGTAGAGATTCACTGTCTGAATAGCCGTAAAAGGAGGATTGGGAGCCACATTCTGCACGATACCTTCTAGCTCGTTGGCTTCCATCCATACCGTAAAATAGTGCTGACGCCTGACATATGCCACTTCTCCCCCTATATAGCGCACATTCCTAAGCCACTTGCAGAAAGCCGCAAAGCTGGTCTCCTGCCGCTGGGTGCATTTTGTCAAGGCTGTCACCATCTCCACGTAGGTAGTACAGTCCAGCTGGCGGGTGTTTACCACTAGCTGCTCCTCGCTCATCGCATCCAATGTACCTGCCACATAAGGAACGCCTGCAAACTTTCTGCCAAACCATAGCATCCAGCTCTTCGGCTTTTGCTTCAACTGTAAAGCTTCCTGTAATAGCGATACGATTCTCGTGCTGTCCTGTCGTTGGTACATTATCGGCTCTGCAGCCTTCGCGTTCTGCGGAATGGCCAGGAATAACGCCAATGCCTGCAGCATAATATTCACACGATGTCTCATTTTTACTACTTGTTTTTATCCTTAGGTTGACTACCTCGTTTTCTTCCAAAGTTGACACCTACATAGATATTGAGCGAACCAAAGGAATTATTGGTGGAAAAGTTGTCTTTCTTATAATTATACGAATGGATGATGGTGTTGGCTCCTGCATACCACTTGGTGTTGTTCCACACGATACCGAAGCGACCAATTCCATCAAAGTTAAAATTCTTGAAATTGAAATTCTTGAATTGCAGTTTCTCGTTCCCGTTGTCAGAACTGGACAAGTTGTAGGCTAGTCCCATGGAAAGCGAAGCATTAAAAAGCCAGTTCTTGGCAAACACCCAATTGTAAGCATACCCCACAGTGGCAGAATAGTCACTGTATTTCACTTTCGAGAACATCAGACTGCTGTCTATCCTTGCTTTCTCATTATCCGCCACACTCTGGTTGAGACGCTCGTCTACAATCGCACCAAGCATCTTCCAGTCTACCTCCAGTTCATGATTAGTATACCCCAAGCCTACCATCCACGAGCCAGCATTTCTTCGCTGCACCGTACTTTGGGAGTAAGCTGCTGGATAAGAAAACTTTCTATGGCTGAAGATATAGTAAAGGTTCAAGCCCTTGACACTTGACTTGAGACCATCAAATTTCACTTTTCTCAGAGCATCAGTATTGATGTCATCGCCCAGGTCCATACGGTGAATGTGATAGTTGTTGCCCGTCTGCCGCCAAAAGAGATCTACCCCCAGCATACTACTATACAGGCTCAAGTCAAACTCCTTCTTATTGGTATGATTACTGCTGGCATTGATATGCGTTAAGTCAAGTGTGTAGCCCAAGAAAACCCATCTCCAGCCAACGTAGGGTCCTAGCCGATAAGATGGATCGGGGGCAAAGGAAATTTTCTGCCCCACCTTATTATATAATGTATATACCTCATAAGTGTTGGTGTTTTGCAGCATCACCGTATAGTTGTAGCGTTGAGGCTCGATGTAGGCAGTATCGGTATTGTTGAACTCACGGAAGAATCGGGTGAATACATCACCCACCTGATGAAAGAATGTCTTCTTACGAGGTGTATGGGGCAAACTATCTGAAGTCACCCCATTCCCATCAGCCCAAGCCGTAACATCGCCCAATAAGAGCAGCGATACACATAGCATGCTGCGCACCACCCTATGGCTTTCCAAAGACATTCTGAACCAAGACATTTCTCTCTATTTTCCTATAAAACACACTAGTTTTTCCACAATACACGGTCTAGCACCCAGTTGGTAGGCGTTACCGACACACTGGTACAGCTACAGATGTCTAATCCCTGCAAATGGCGCACCACATGCTCTATCATAGGCAGCTGCACATATGGTGGGTTAGGCACTTCTATGCTCGTCTTTCCTTCGCTCGTTCTGAGCACAATAGGCTCATAGGTAAACACAGAAAACGAGAGCGACCCCTTGTCGCCGATAATCTCAATGCGATCTTCCTTGGCACTCTCATGCCCCACAAAACACCAACTGCCACTGCCCGTAATGCCCGACTCAAAAAAGAAACATGCCGACACGGTATCCTCCGCCTGATAGAGATGGGCGCGATTGGCAGGATAGCCATGTGCCCTGGTAATCACGCCAAAGAGGTCTTGCAAGAGGTCTAGCTGGTGAGGTGCCAGATCGTAAAAATAGCCACCACCTGCGATGTCGGGTTGCAAGCGCCAGGGCATATCCTTGCCACTCTTGTAGTCTAGATCACGGGGCGGTACGGCAAATCGGACTTGCACATTGACCACTTCACCCACTCCACCGCTCTGTATGATTTCTTTCACCTTTAGGAAATAGGGCAGATAACGGCGATAGTAAGCCACAAAACATGGCACTCCCGTCTGCTCACTCACTCGATTGATGCGGATACAGTCATTATAACTTGCCGCCAACGGTTTCTCTATGTACACAGGCTTACCTGCCCTCATCGCCATGATGGCGAAAGTAGCATGAGAGGAAGGAGGCGTAGCTATGTATATAGCATTGACATCCGAATCGTCTATCAGTTCTTGCGCATCGGTATACCATTTACGTATATGATGACGCTCCGCATAGCTGCGGGCCTTTGCTTCGTTCCGGCTCATCACCGCCACTACATGCGAACCTTCCACCTCATTGAAGGCTGGACCGCTCTTTTTCTCGGTCACCTCTCCGCAGCCGATAAATCCCCAGTTAATCTGTTTCATCGTCTTAATTCTCTAATTCTTGACTCATGTCATTGCTCACCAAATACTTGATTTGCAATTATTCCCCTTCTGCCAGCGACTTGTTTATCTGATCGATATAGTCGAGCACTTCGTCACGCCCCATTTTCTTCTCGCTACTGGTAATGAAATAAGGCGGCAGTTCTACCCAGCGGTCTTCCAGGGCATGCATCCATTTCTCGGCATTCATGCGTGCCTTGACAGGACCGAGCTTATCAGCCTTGGTGAAGACGATACAAAAAGGCACACCGCTCTCTCCTAACCAGTCTACAAATTCACGGTCTATCTTCTGCTGGTCATGGCGCACATCTATGAGTACGAAGACGTTGGCCAGTTGCGGACGTTGGAGGATATAGCCACTTATCATTTGCTCTAATTGTTTCTGTACCGTCTTTGAGCGCTTGGCAAAACCATAGCCAGGCAAGTCTACGAGATACCACTCGTTATTGATGATAAAATGATTGATAAGCAGCGTCTTACCAGGAGTGGCTGAAGTTTTAGCCAAGCCCTTGTGATTGCAGAGCATATTGATAAGGCTAGACTTGCCCACGTTACTTCTGCCGATGAAGGCATACTCGTTCTTGTTGTCTTTGGGGCACATGCTCACTCTTGGAGCTGATATTGTAAATTCTGATTTCTTGATTTCCATTGCTTTTGTTAAATGTTACGTATTAATATTATGCTTTTCTGTGCTGATGTCAAAAGGGGAAAAAGGATTATTATCCTTCTATTTCTGACAACTCAAGCCATCGCATTTCCTTCTCATCCAGTTCATTCTTGATTTCCGGCAAACGCTTGCTCTTCTCTGTCAACTCATCCACGGAGAGTGTTCCACTACACAGTTCTGCCTCTATTTTCTGCTGTTCGGCGGTCAATACTTCGATGTCTTGGGTAAGCTGTTCGTATTCACGCTTCTCCTTGTAGCTCATCTTGCGTTTGTTCTCGTAGTTGGCATCACGTTTGGCAGTACCAGTCCCCTCTCCTGCCAAGGCTTCGGTTGCCGCCTTGGCTGAAGAAGCCTTGGCGATAGCCTTACCATTCTCTGCCTCTTCCTTAACCTGTAGCTTACTCCATTCCCGATACTGTGTATAGTTACCTGGGAAATCTTGTATTTCTCCTTCGCCCTTGAATACCAGCAGATGGTCTACCACCTTGTCCATGAAGTATCGGTCGTGGCTTACCACAATGACGCATCCCGCAAAGTCCTGTAGATATTCCTCCAATACCTGGAGCGTCTGAATATCGAGGTCGTTGGTAGGCTCATCAAGCACCAGGAAATTAGGATTCCTCATCAGTACCGTACAGAGATAGAGTTTGCGCTTCTCGCCTCCACTAAGCTTGTATACATAATTATATTGCTCTTCGGGCGTGAACAGGAAGTACTGCAAAAACTGCGATGCCGTCATGTGTTTGCCATTGCCCAGGTCGATATAGTCGGCTATCTCCGTGATGACATCGATGACCTTTTGGTCTTCCCTGAATTTCAAGCCTTCCTGCGAGAAATACCCGAAACGCACCGTTTCGCCAATTTCAAACTTGCCAGCATCAGGTTGCACCTCGCCCAAGAGCATCTTGACAAAGGTAGACTTGCCTGTGCCGTTGTTACCCACGATGCCCATTTTCTCAAAGCGGGCAAAGTTGTAATAGAAGTTGTCGAGTATCACTTTCTTCTGCCCCCGGTCATCGAAAGCCTTGCTCACATACTGGCACTCGAAAATCTTGCTACCAATGTATACGGTAGAAGCCTTTAATCTGACTTGCCTATCCTCGATGCGCTGCTTCGCCACCTTTTCCAATTCATAGAACGCCTCCTCACGATAGCGCGCTTTGTGTCCGCGCGCTTGAGGCTGGCGGCGCATCCAGTCCAGTTCCCTCCGGTAAAGATTCTTGCTATGCTGTATCTCGGCACGCAGATTATCCATTCTCTCCTGCCTCTTCTCCAGATAGTAAGCATAATTACCACGATAGGTATATATCGTTTTGTCATCGAGTTCCAGGATGGTATTACATACCTTATCGAGGAAAAATCTGTCGTGCGTCACCATAAAGATAGTCTTGTTGCCACGGTTCAGATAGCCCTGAAGCCACTCTATCATCTCCAGGTCGAGATGATTGGTTGGCTCATCAAGCATCAGGAAGTCAGGCTCATCGATAAGTACATTGGCAAGGGCCACACGCTTCTGCTGCCCCCCGCTGAGTTGCCCCATGGGTTGCTCTAAGTTGGTAATATGCAATTGGGTTAATATCTGCTTGGCACGCAATATCTTCTCAGGATTTCCCTGATGATTAAAGCACGCATCTATCACGGTCTCCTCTGGGTCAAACGACGGAGACTGCTCCAAGTAACCCATCTTTAAATCACGGCGATAGATGATGTCACCACTCTCATGTCCCTCCCGACCCATGAGTACAGACATCAGTGTAGACTTGCCCGTACCATTACGAGCCACAAGACCTACCTTCTGCCCCTCAGCGACAGAGAAAGATATATTATCAAAAAGAACCTGTGCACCAAATCGTTTGGTGAGGTTTTGTACGTCCAAATAGGGTATCTGACTAGCCATTTATTATATTTTTTTGCAAATATACCGAAAAAATTTGGAAGAACAAAATTTTTTAAGTATCTTTGCACTCGAATAAGATTTCAATTCACTAACGTTTCAATTCTCGAAACGTTTCTTTTCAATGAAAAATCATAAATATACAATATTATAATGTATAGCAAAGACGAATTAACAGCAAAAAGCGTCGTCCAGTTGAAGGACCTTGCTAAACAAATTGGCGCCAAGATAAAATCTGGCGACAATAAGGAAACTATCATTTATGCTATCCTTGACGCACAAGCAGAGCAACCTGCCGCAGAGCAACTTGCCCCTAAGCGAAAACGCACTCGCATCACTTCTAAGAAAGAAGACCATGTATACTCCGTAAATGGACAGAACGGTGAGAATTACGATGTGATGAAAAATCAAGCTGCAGGTCCTGAGGCAACTCATGCCACAGCAGCTCCTAAAGAGATTCAGGCAAAGGAGACCACACCAGAGGCTGCCACAACAGTCCCCGACCCATTGGCTATGTTCCCCAAGCATCGAGGCAGAAAAAGTAAAGCCGAGCTAGAAGCGATGGCTGCCGCTAAAGCAGCAGCCATCAAGCAACAGCAGGAAGCTGCTAAGGCTGAAAAGGTTTCAGAAGAGGCAGAAAGCAAAGCTAAGCCAGCAGAACTAGATATGTTCTCCACTTCTGAAATGAACAGCACTGATGAAAACACTCATACTATCCCAGAAGAACAATTTTCCCAAAAGGCAGACAAGCATGACGATCAAGGATTGCAAAACATCTTACAAGCTAAGCTGAATGTACAAAACGAGGAAGATAAAAGCATCCCCAAGAAAACACCTGTTACTACAGAAGCTACTCCCGAGGGGGTATGGGATGGCGACCCAGGTGACGGAACTGATTTCATCATTGTGGAAGACATGCCTATCGAAGACCAGGCTGCCATGCCGACATACGACATATTCGACCGCCCAACTTCTCCTATATCCGCACCTCAAACTCCGTCCCGAGCCTCAGCACAAGCTCAGCAGGATACTCTATACGATTTCAATAACCTCATCACAGCCAATGGAGTTCTCGAAGTACTAAGCGATGGATATGGGTTCTTACGCAGTAGTGACTACAACTACCTGTCTTCTCCAGACGATATATACGTGGCATCCAATTTCATCAAACGCTATGGTTTGAAGACTGGCGATGTGCTACTCTGCCACGTACGACCTCCACACGAAGGCGAAAAGTATTTCCCTCTCACGAGCATCGACAAAATCAATGGTAGAGAGCCAGCCGAAGTAAGAGACCGTGTGCCATTCGAGCACCTCACCCCTCTCTTCCCAGACGAGAAGTTCAATCTTTGCGGTGACCCTAAAACTACCAACTTGAGCACTCGCATCGTAGACCTGTTCTCTCCTATCGGAAAAGGACAGCGTGCACTCATCGTAGCACAACCAAAGACTGGTAAGACTATCCTCATGAAGGATATTGCCAATGCCATCGCAGCCAATCACCCAGAGGCTTACCTCATGATGCTACTCATAGACGAACGCCCAGAGGAGGTTACCGACATGGCCCGCACCGTGAATGCAGAGGTCATCGCCTCTACCTTCGACGAACCTGCAGAACGCCACGTCAAGATAGCCGGTATCGTACTGGAAAAGGCAAAGAGAATGGTAGAGTGCGGTCACGATGTGGTCATCTTCCTCGATTCCATCACTCGCTTGGCACGTGCTTACAATACTGTAGCTCCAGCATCAGGCAAGGTATTGACTGGTGGTGTGGATGCCAATGCCCTCCAGAAGCCTAAACGTTTCTTCGGTGCAGCCCGCAACATCGAGGGGGGAGGCTCGCTCACTATCATCGCTACTGCCCTCATCGATACTGGTAGCAAGATGGACGAGGTAATCTTCGAGGAATTCAAGGGTACAGGTAATATGGAATTGCAGCTTGACCGCTCTCTCAGCAACAAGCGTATCTTCCCTGCTGTCAACCTCGTGTCTTCTTCTACTCGTCGCGACGATCTCTTGCAAGACAAGACTACCCTCGACCGCATGTGGATTCTACGCAAGTATATCTCAGACATGAATGCTATCGAGGCCATGAATACAATACACAAGAGTATGCAGAATACTCACAACAACGAAGAATTCTTGATCTCGATGAATTCATAGACAATCTTCTACTCTCCGCCTTTCGGAAAGTACACATACGAAAAAGGTGTGCCTTAAAATATGAAGGCACACCTTTTTCGTTTTCAGCATCCCTCCTTTGGGACTAATTTACACCAAACAATTCCACCTCGAATATCAAAGTAGAGCCACCAGGGATACCTGGCTGGGAAAACTTACCATACCCCACCTCTGCAGGAATATAGAGTTCCCATTGGTCACCCACATGCATCTGCTGCATAGCTACTACCCATCCCTCTATCAGATCGCTGAGCCTACAAGCGAATGGTGTGCCGCCACGACTGGAGTCGAACTTCTTGCCATTGATGGTCCATCCCGTATAGTGAGCTGTCACAATACTACGCTTGCTAGGCTGTCTACCACTAGGGTTGCCACTCTTTAGCACCTTGTAGTAGATTCCCTCAGGAAGGGGCATAACGCCCTCCTCTTTTGCTTTTTCTTCGAGCCAACGCTTGTTGGCTTCCACATATTCCCTCTTTGCCATAAAAAATAAGAAAAAATCCCCTCACTATTTCCATCAAGAGAATAGTGAAGGGAACAATTATATATATAACTTTGATCAAGTAAGTCTTTCAAAAAAAATTAGTAGAACTTGAAATAGTTACGAGCATTGTTATAAGAAATGTCCTCTACCATGCGAGAGAGGCTCTCCATGTCGTTAGGCAGCAAGCCCTTCTCTACATCATTGCCGAGGAGGTTGCAAAGCAAACGACGGAAGTACTCATGACGCGGGTAGCTGAGGAACGAACGAGAATCGGTCAACATACCTACGAAACGACTCAACAAGCCAAGTACTGAGAGAGCATTCATCTGGCGAGTCATACCATCAAGCTGGTCGTTGAACCACCATCCGGAACCGAACTGAATCTTGCCTGGGCAAGAACCATCCTGGAAGTTACCGAGCATGGTAGCAATAACCTCGTTAGCGCATGGGTTCAATGTATAGAGAATGGTACGTGTGAGCTTGCCTTCCATATTGAGCTCGTTGAGGAAGTGGCTCATTGCCTTGGCCGTAGTGAACTCACCAATTGAGTCGAATCCTGTGTCTGCACCCAACTTGTCATACATCAATGTATTGTTGTCACGAATAGCACCATAGTGATATTGCTGAGTCCAGTCAGCAGCATAATCCATCTCTGCGCAAACCTTCAAGAAGGCATGCTTGTACTGACGAACCTCAAGTGCAGAGAGTTGTTGTCCACGCATAGCCTTGGCAAAAATAGTTTCAATCTGAGAGTCGGTATAAGGCTCGTCATAGAATTCCTCAATGCCATGGTCGCTCAACTTACAGCCGTTCTCGGTGAAGAAGTCGTGACGCTTCTGGAGAGCATCTACCATATCCTTGAAAGTAGTGAGAGTAACACCTGCAACCTCACCAAGCTTGTTCATATATTCGGCAAACTCAGGCTTCTCGATGTTCATAGCCTTGTCAGGACGCCATGCAGGAATCATCTTTATTTCGAAACCGCTCTCGCGAGTCTGCTTGTGATAACGAAGGTCATCGATAGGATCATCTGTGGTGCAAACGCACTCTACGTGATAACGGCGCATAAACCCACGAGCAGTATACTCAGGTTGCTGCAACTTCTCATTACACTCATCGAAGATTTCGCGTGCGGTCTTAGGACTAAGTTGCTTATCAATACCGAAGGCTGTTTTCAATTCCAAATGAGTCCAATGGTAGAGAGGATTACGGAATGTATATGGTACGGTCTCTGCCCACTTCTCGAACTTCTCCCAGTCTGTAGTATCGGTACCTGTGCAGAAACGTTCGTCTACACCATTGGTACGCATAGCGCGCCACTTGTAGTGGTCACCACCGAGCCAAAGTTCTGTGATACTCTTAAACTTATGATCATTAGCTACCATCTCAGGAATGAGGTGACAGTGATAATCGATGATAGGCATCTTAGCCGCATGATTGTGAAAGAGATCTTGCGCCGTCTTGGTGTCGAGCAAGAAATTTTCATCCATAAATTGTTTCATAATCGTATAGTAGTTTTTAAATATTTTAATTTGATGCAAAGATACAATAAATCTTGTAAACTTCGCCGTTTTAGACGGATTATTTAAAAATATTTCACTCAAACGATTACGTTAATAAAGGGGAATCTTTCAATCTTACACGATGATTCTCGTTTTATGATAATTCTCCCGAAACTCACTCGGCGAGCATCCCTTCTTTTTCTTGAATATACGATTGAAATTGCTGAGATTATTAAATCCACAATCAAATCCTATTTCACTGATACTTTTAGCCGTATCCACCAGCATTCTGGCAGCATAGCCCAAGCGCAGGTCGATGATATACTCTGAGATATTTCTACCTGTATGGAGTTTGAAAAAGCGACTGAAGGCACTGGAACTCATCCCTGCCAGAGAGGCCAGCATCGGCAAGCGAAGGTCGTCCATGTAATTCTTGGAGATATAGTTTTTCACCTTCAATATACGGCGACTATCATCTTCCACTGCCACCTTGGCATAACTACTGGATGCCAAGGTGCGGGCATCCTCACATTTAGAGAGTTCGTAGAGTATCGTCAAGAATTGCTGTACAGCGTAAAAACCATCCTGGACTCCGCTCAGCGTATCCAACAGCCCGTAAACCTTCATGATGGCCTTCATCGGGAAGCAAAGTCCCTTGCGAGCCTCTTGCATCATGCGGGTAATGCTAGCATAAGGATTGCGTCGGAAGAGCGTCTCCTCACCCATACTAAAGTCAAATTGGATGGTTATCTCCCGTATGTCATCGCTATGGCATTCATTTTGCTCCCACACATGCTCCAAATCGGGAGAGGTGATGAGGCAGAGGTCATAGTCGCCTATCACCTCCTGAGAGTCGCCCACGATACGTTTTACCCCCCTGGCGTTCTCCACAAAGTTGAGTTCGTATACGGAGTGGTTGTGGATAGGGTACGTAAACTCTTTCTTATGCCTGTCGGCGATATAGAGTACGTCCTTACCCATCAATGGGGTTATCTCGTGGATGATTCTTCTGTCCATACCTTCAACTTTCAACTTCTTAAATATTCAGAGTTTTCAAGATGTCACTCATTTTCTGTTTGGTAGCAATGCGCGTAGGCACCAAAGGCAAGCGAAGCTCATTCTCAATGAACCCCATGTCGTTGAGTAAAGCCTTGACACCTGCAGGGTTTCCGTCTACAAAGAGAAGAGAATAAAGTTCCGTGAAAGAATGATGTATCTTACGGGCAGGCTCATATTCACCGCGGAATTCCAAGCGAATCATGCGGCTAAAAGCCTTAGGCAATGCATTGCCTATCACGGAGATGACACCTGCTGCCCCACTTGCCACCATAGAGAAGGTGAGCGAGTCGTCGCCACTGATTACGTCAAAGTTGTCAGGCTTGTTCTTGATAATTTCGTCTACCTGTTCCAAACTTCCACAAGCCTCCTTGATGGCCACAATGTTAGGGAAGTCGCGAGCGATGCGACAAGTAGTTTCCGGCTTCATATTGATACCAGTTCGACCTGGCACATTGTAGAGCACAATAGGCAGTGGACTTGCTTCGGCAATAGCCTTGAAGTGCTGGTACAGCCCCTCCTGCGAAGGCTTATTGTAATAAGGGCAGATACTGAGGATGCCATCGATGCCGCTCCAATCCGAGTTCCTGATTTCATCCACAACGGCAGCCGTATTGTTTCCGCCACAATATTTCAATATCTTGACACGCCCCTTATTCACATCCTTCACCAATGTTGTGATTTTGTCTTTTTCTTCCTTGGTAAGGCATGGAGCCTCGCCAGTGGTGGCAAGGATGCAAAGAAAGTCTGCACCATTGTCTATTTGAAACTCTACCAGTCTCTTGAGCGACTGATAATCCACCGATCCATCGGTCTTAAATGGGGTAATCAGGGCTATACCTAAACCCTTGAATATATTCTGTGCCATAATCTATTATTCAAAATCATCGGCAAAAGTACACATTTCTTGTCAATTTGCAAAATAAATTTAGTTTTTTCTTGCAACATTGTATCATTAAAAAAAATATTCCGTATTATTATCGCATATTCCACACATTTTTAGTAATTTTGCAGCCGTTTATGAGATACTTTATATTTTTTGGTTACGACGGAACCCGCTATCATGGCTGGCAAATTCAACCTAATGCCAACACGGTGCAACAAGAGTTGCAGCGAGCCCTCTCCTTGGTGCTGAGAAAAGACATCGAGGTAGTGGGCGCAGGCAGAACCGATACAGGTGTACATGCTCGCCGAATGGCAGCACACTTCGACTGGACTTCAGTAGAAGAGTCTTCGGAAAGTCCTGTTCCTGGAGGAGAAAGACTCCCTATGACTTGCACCCAGCTGACATATCGCCTAAACCGGATATTACCCCGCGACATCGCCGTCCATGAAGTGCGAGAGGTAGACTCAGAGATGCACGCACGTTTCTCTGCCACCTCGCGTACCTACCATTATTACATACATACAGAGAAAGACCCCTTTGAGCGCCACTACTCCCTACAGGTGAGCTTTCCCCTCGACTTCGACAAGATGAATGAGGCGGCAAGCCATTTTCTGCACCATGAAGACTATGTGGCTTTCTGTAAGGCTGGAGGCGACAACAAGACCACCATCTGCCACGTTACGGCTGCCCAATGGGTATCAACCTCCCCCACGACTTGGTACTTCGAGATTACCGCCAATAGATTTCTGAGAAACATGGTGAGAGCCGTAGTGGGGACTCTGGTCGATGTGGGCAGGGGAAAGATTACGATGGAGCAATTCCTTGACATCTTGCACAACGGCACCCGCAGCGATGCGGGAGAAAGTATGCCAGGCAATGCCCTCTTTCTAGAAAATGTAGATTATAATATACAATAATAATGTGGTTAGTATTAGCTTTTCTCTCAGCAGCGCTGCTGGGATTTTATGATGCCTTCAAGAAGAAGGCTCTTTCAGGTAACGCAGTGATTCCCGTGCTCTTCTTGAACACGTTTTTCTCATCACTCATCTTCCTCCCGTTTATCATCCTGAGCTATACAGGTTCTTCACTCGACGGTACCATGTTCCATGTGGCCGAGGGTGGATGGGAAGTACACAAGTACATCATCCTCAAGAGTTGTATCGTATTGAGCAGCTGGACTTTCGGTTATTTCGGAATGAAGCACCTACCGCTCACCATCGTTGGTCCCATCAATGCCACTCGCCCCGTGATGACGCTAGTGGGTGCATTGCTCGTCTATGGAGAGGTGCTCAATCTATACCAGTGGATAGGTGTCATCCTGGCGGTCATCTCCTTTGCCATGCTCAGCAGAAGCGGCAAGAAGGAGGGTATCGACTTCAAGCACGACAAGTGGATTTACTTCATCGTACTGGCTGCTGTGCTCGGTGCCGTGAGCGGGTTGTACGACAAGTATCTGATGGCTTCGCCTGAAAATGGCGGCGTAGGGCTTGACAGGATGATAGTACAGAGCTGGTACAACATCTACCAACTGGGCATGATGGGAGCGATGATGCTCATCCTATGGTGGCCTACCAAGGGTAAGACTACGCCTTTCCACTGGCACTGGAGTATCATTTTCATCAGTATCTTCCTCTCTGCGGCTGACTTCGTGTATTTCTATTCCTTAAGTTTGCCTGGAGCGATGATCAGTATCGTGAGCATGATTCGCCGTGGCTCAGTCATCGTGAGTTTCCTCTTCGGTGCAGCCATCTTTCATGAGAAAAATCTCAAGGCTAAGTTTCTCGACCTGCTACTCGTATTGCTGGGTATGCTCTTCTTGTATTTCGGAACGAAGTAGTATTGCAATATAAATATAAAAAAGCTCGCTGGCTAGTTTGCCAGCGAGCTTTTTTATATTTATATTGCAACATTACCAGATATGTGCACGCTTACTTTTGGGAACGAAGAGCTTGTCGCTCTTCTTGATACCGAAGGCATTATACCAAGCGTCCACCATAGGGAGGGCAGCATTGACACGCGCCTCGCCTGGAGAGTGAACGTCTACGGTCATCAGGTACTGGAGGTACTCTGGGCGAGCATTGCCTGCCCATACACGAGCCCAAGAGAGGAAGAAACGCTGCTCTGGAGTAAAGCCATCCTTTACGCCAAGCTTCTCGTTCTTCATAACATTTTGGAGAGCTCGAAAGGCGATGTTGAGACCACCATTATCACCAATATTCTCACCAAGCGTCTGCTGACCGTTCACCTTTTTGCCTGCCAATTCCACCCCATTAAAGTGGTTTACCAAGACCTTGGTTCGAGCTTCGAAATTCTTCTTGTCTGCAGGAGTCCACCAGTCGTGCTGATTACCAGTCTTGTCAAACTGACTACCCTGATCGTCGAAGCCATGGCTCATCTCATGACCGATGACACCACCGATACCTCCATAGTTCATCGCATCATCAGCCGTCGGGTCGAAGAATGGAGGCTGAAGGATGGCAGCAGGGAAACAAATCTCATTGGTCGTTGGATTGTAATAGGCATTGATGGTCTGTGGAGTCATTCCCCACTCTGTCTTGTCCACTGGCTTGTTTACCTTGCGAGCTATCTCATCCTTGGTAAAGAACTCTGCGATATTGGCCATGTTCTCATAGAGCGATAACGAATCGTCTATCTGAAGACCGCTATAGTCTTTCCACTTGTCGGGATAACCTATCTTCACGATGAAGTTCTGGAGTTTATCCTTAGCCTGTGCCTTGGTTTCCGCCCCCATCCATGTAGCCTCATCTATCCGCTGAGAAAGGGCAGTCTGCAAATTGTGAACCAATTCGAGCATACGCTTCTTACTACTCTCGGGGAAGTACTTCTCCACATAGAGCTTGCCGATGGCCTCGCCCAACACACCGCTCACGCTGCTCACCGCACGCTTCCAGCGAGGACGATCCTGCTGCACTCCGCTCATCACCTTGCTCAATTCGAAATCCGCAGCACGGAAGTCATCGCTCAACACGCCTGTGGCACCACAGATAACCTTGATTTCGGCGTATGTCTTCAAGTCGTCCAATGGAGTGTCTGCCAAAATTTTCTCTACTTCATGGATAGGCTCAGGCTGACCTACGCAGATATACTGGAAGGCAGGGAAACCTGATGCAAGAAACACATTGCCCCAGTCAATACCTGGATAGTCGAGCACGAGCTGATTGTAGGTCATCTTGTGATAGTTCTTGTCTATATCACGCAGTTCTACCTGACTATAGCTAGCTTTGGCGATACGGGTCTCTATCGCCATCACCGCCTCCATCTTCTTCTGGGCGACAGCCTCGTCATTGCCTACCATGTGGAAAAGTTTCTTCAGGTAAGCCTTGTAAGCCTCACGTATCTTGACGGTCTGTGCGTCATCATTGAGATAATAGTCGCGCACACGGAGACCGATACCTCCCTGCCCTACCTCTACGAGGTTATTGGCTGCATCACGCAGGTCGGCACCTACACCGATGCCATACATCATCGTACCCTCGCCACGATAATCGAGTTGTGCGGTTACGAGCTGATACTCACGTCGATCCTTGATAGCAGCAATACGTTCGAGCACAGGCTTGATAGGCGACCAACCCTCCTTATTGAGGCGCACGCTATCCATACGAAGATTGTAGAGCGAACCTATCTTCTGACCGAGCGACCCTTTCACCTGTGGTTTGGAAGCATACTCCATGATGATGTCCTGGATACGCTTTTGGTTCTGCTCATAGAGATCTGTGAACGCCCCATTGTCGGTATGCTCGTCATCAAGAGGATGAGACTTCATCCAGTTGCCTGCGGCATAACGATAGAAGTCATTACCAGGCTTTACCGTCAAGTCCATATTAGCCTTGTCGATACCAGAGCCCAACTTTTCTTGCTGGGCGAAAGCAGCAGTTGCGCTCAGCAACATCGCTGCCATAATTACTTTTGTATTCATTTTATATCTTTTTTGATAATTATTACCTCCAACTTCCTGCTTTTCTCCCCCATTTACTACAGTAAAGCCCCAGAAACGTAAACGCTCCATTGAGCATAAGCAACTCATACCCGAACTTATAGCCCGTGAGACGCAAGGTCAATACATCGATAACAAAGCACACCAAAGGGCTGGCAATGCACACCCATGGACTCCATCGGTCATCTACACTACGACGCGTAAGTAGTCCAAAGGCAAAGAGCCCAAGTAAAGGTCCATAGGTATAAGAGCAAATAATGTAGATGGCATCAATGACACTTGTAGAGTTGATAGTCTTGAAAGCGATGATAAACACCATGAAGACCATCGCAACAAGGAAGTGCATCCGCTTGCGAAGCCCCACATCATTGCGTTTGCCAAGTATGTCCACGCAAAGGCTCGTAGTAATCGCCGTAAGGGCCGAATCAGCACTAGAGAAGCTAGCCGCCACAATGCCGATGGTGAAGAGTACGACTACCCATATACCCATCGCCCCCGAAGCGGCAAACATCGGCAACAAGTCATCTGGAGCCTCTGGCAATGCCACTCCCTGCCGCTGTGCGAGCATAACTAGCAAAACGCCCAACGATAGAAAAAGCAAATTGGCTGGCACGAATGCCAGTCCATAGCTACACATATCCTTCTGCGCCTCCCTAAGAGTTTTGCAGGTCAAGTTCTTCTGCATCATGTCTTGGTCTAGTCCCGTCATGACGATAACCACGAAGACACCGCTCAAGAACTGCTTCCAAAAGTTCTGCCGAGACACCCAGTCGTCTAGCACGAAGATGCGCGAATGGCTATCATGGGCAATGGCGGTGACTGTCTCCGTCGGTGTCATCCCCAGCGATGCCATCACCTGACAGATGATGAGGATGAGAGCGGCAAACATGCAGGCGGTCTGAAAAGAGTCTGTCCAAACTAGCGTCTTGATACCGCCCTTGCGAGTATAGAGCCAGATGAGCAGTACTATGGCTGGCACCGTAACCCAGAAGGGCACACCCACCCCATCGAGCACAAAACGCTGTAGCATGATGCACACCACAAAACAACGGACTGCAGCACCTATCATCTTGGACAGCAAGAAGAAGGAAGCACCTGTCTTATAGGAGCGTTCGCCCAGGCGATTCTGCAAATAACTGTAGATTGTGGTAAGATTGTAGCGATAATAGACTGGCAACAAGAGGAATGCCACTAGAAGATAACCAACGATAAACCCCATACACATCTGCAGGTAGGTCATGTCGGCACGCATCACCATGCCAGGTACACTCACGAAAGTGATGCCTGATATGGAAGCCCCAACCATGCCGAAAGCCACCATATACCAAGGCGAACGGCAGTTGGCTCGATAAAAAGTTTCATTTCCGCTCACTCTATGCGAGGTAAAATAGCTAAATGCCAACAAGACGCAAAAGTAAGCCAATATCGTGATGATAATAACCATGCTCTTATATTTTCTTAACCCGTGCAAAGATACTGCAAATAATGGAGATGCCCAAATAAATTCCAATCCTTAACAAAGAAATAACATAAAAAAAAGATTCTACACCAGAAATTATAGGCACGAACAAAACCGACACAACATCCAATATACAAAAAACCTCCGAGAATTACTTCCCGAAGGCTTCTGCGGTGCGTACGAGACTCGAACTCGTGACCTCCTGCGTGACAGGCAGGCATTCTAACCAACTGAACTAACGCACCAAACTTTGGTGAAGCATAAGAAATGAACAAGCGGTGCGTACGAGACTCGAACTCGTGACCTCCTGCGTGACAGGCAGGCATTCTAACCAACTGAACTAACG
>CAVDKC010000007.1:0-37712 GCA_963609615.1 Oribacterium sp. | reverse complement strand
CCTTTCTTTGATGGTGCAAATTTACAAAGAATCAGCGATATGCGTAACATACCGCCGACCTAATTAACTATTTTTAAGTAGAAAACTTTGCAAAAATTTTCCACACTTACTTTTTAT
Organism: Oribacterium sp.; assembly: GCA_963609615.1. GTDB lineage: Bacteria > Bacteroidota > Bacteroidia > Bacteroidales > Bacteroidaceae > Prevotella. The sequence goes on along the minus strand of CAVDKC010000007.1, from coordinate 37,595 downwards.
TGATAGCTCTTTGCTGTCTATGGTACTCACGACTCTTGCGTTGCACCTCTTCTTTATGCTTTGCATAGTATCGACGTTGATACTCTCGCTTCATCGCCGCTCTTCTTTCTTTTTGAGACATACCAGAAACTTCACAAAAAGAATCAGGGTATTGCTTGATTATCGAAGTAAAGACTGCCGATAAGACATTCACAACAATAGAGTTACCTGCTCGCCAATACAAAGAATAGTCAGAGGTTTTATATCGGCGACCATTTATAATCATAAGTTTCGCTATTTGTTCATCTGTGTAACCTTCTTTAGCTAAAGTCTCGTATGGTTGCAAGATTCTATTGAGATATAAATTCTCAACATCCATAAATCTGAGACATTATTTAGGGGGTAAGTTTTCTGATTCTTAGATACTGACCTTCTTTGAGATTATCTACAACATCCAAGAACTTTTCTCTATTAGCACATTCTCTTTCAGCTTTTACAGTTTGCTTAGATGGTTTCATATTTTCCAATAGTTTAGGAATAATATTTTTGTTTCCTTCCCAAACTTCTATTACGCTAGCGGCGCGTTCTCTTCGGCAACCAGTCATATTTGTCAAACTTGTTCCAGCAGCAGTCATCAAAGTTTGTATTGTTCCATTTGCACATAAAGGATAGACAAATCGTGAAATACACTTGGTTAATTGAGAGGTTAGTAGTTTGCTTGGATACTCTATCTTGCTATTTACCGTACTGACATAGCCACTCTTTGCATTACGAATGATGTCGATATAAGTCTTTGTCTCTTCAACTGTCAGATAGTATTTATGGGTCACCTGCAAAAGTGTGTGGCTTAAGCATAGATTCTCGTGAGTCTTTTAAAAAAGCCGCCAACTCCTTCGAGCAGCGGGTGGACTCTTGCACAAAATCACAAGCGGTCATCACATTCTCTCCATGGCCGTCAAGCCAACGACGGCGGCGGATGTGAAGGAGTACTTCCTGGCCACGAATCGGGAAGTCATGAAATACGCTCTCACGGGTGAAGCCATTGGGGCGTAAATCGGTTCGATTATCGGGAGTCGTTTCGTTTTCGTCAAGGTATATGTGAATTGAAGTCTTACCATTTTCTTCGGTAAGACGGACATCTTTAAGATTAAACCAATCTAACATTCCTTCTGGGAGGATACAAGTTGCAAGGGCTATATATTCTTTCATTTTTTCGTTCTCTATATTTATTATAGAACGATAAAATGAAGAATTTAGTATGTACAGCCAGCCACACACTTTTGCAGGTGACCCGATGTACTGTGCCATCTCTTGCATGGGAGAATCGCTAAGGTCAAGATGTTTTATGACTTTTATTGTGTCGGAAGAGACAGCACGCTTACGGGTCTTATCTATACCTGTATAGACGTGCTTGAATGGGGACTGTTGAGTGGCAAGACCTTTCTCTACCGCACGGTTATAGACTGCACGGATGATACGCATATAGAAAGAGGAGGTGTTGCGGCATACATTAGCCACATTTTTGAGATATGCCTCGTATGAACGGATAAGTTCCGAATCAATCTCATCGAAGGTCATGTCCTTATTGTCGCGGAATCGCATCAGGCTGTTGAGCGTAGCCTTGTAATGTTGCATAGTACTATGCTGCCCGTTCTTTTTCAACAATGTGATGATGCGCTTCATAAATGTCACCAACGTCTCTGACTTCTGCTTTCTTCTTGCCATAATTGTATTTGATTTAACGAATTATTATAAAAGATGATAGGGACATCCGTGTCTCTATCCGAGAAACCAACCTCATCACCTGATTTACAGGAACCTGGACTTGTTCTTTTGGTAAAGTAGGTTGCCTATCGATGGTGGTCTTCGTTATATGGCGACATGAAAAAAGCAGTTGTGCCTTTTGTTGACACAACTGCTTGATTTATTTGTTCCAAAGCTAATATCTGTGTTTGATGGGTATTAGCTTTGAATACCTTGAAAAGTTACTTGATATACTTCTTTCCATTCTGGATGTAGAGTTGTCCCTTGACAGGGTTGCTGATCTCCATACCCTGGAGGTTGTACATCTTACCGGACTTAGTGCTTACGGTCTGAATGTTCTTGATTCCTGTATAAGTCTCATTATCCATGACGGTCAAGTTGTATACATATCTCTTGCCGTTCACTTCGAAACCGAATGTAGTAGTGGTAGACCATGTAGAAGACTCTGGAGTCTTGGTCATATATGTAACCCAGTTTTCACCATCGTATGAAATACCGAAGATACCGAAACCGCCCTCATTGTAAGTACCGTCAAGGTCGAAGGTGTATCCTGCGGAAGGAGTGATGTTCTTGCTGGTATATGTACCAGAAGGAGTCATTACCTTGAAGTAACCAGTCTCATCGCTCTGCAAATCATCAACGCTGACACCCAATGCCTCTGCTGCCTTGCTCAAATCGATGGTAAATGGGATATCTCCTTCATCTGCAGCCTTTGCATAAATATATTCGGTGCCTACAGTCTCGGCAGACTCTATAGCGCTTACAAATGAGATGTTAAAGTCGAGCTTGATCATCTTGTATGTATCGTCGTTTACGAGATACAGAGAAGCCTTGAATGTATCGCCTTCCTTGTTGATGTTAGGTACCTGGTATACAGCAAAGTCGCCAACTTCCAAACCGTTGGCTTCGCTCTGAAGCCAGCAGATACCAACAGGGCATTCTGCGCTTCCGCTCCAAAGATGACCTTGACCTTCCGTGCCCAACCATACACCTGGTTTAGGATCGCAGGCATATACAGAGTATGGAGAGTACAGTTTGCCTTCAACCTTCAGAGAGTCAGCCAAGTCGCAATAGAGAGTAGGCGACTTTGTACCGATCAACTGTTCGCACTCTTCTGCTGTTACCTTGAATGAAGTCTGGTTGTTGTCTGAGATATATGCATCAGAACTTACGATTACCTGCTTGGCAATCTTCTTGGTAGCTACAACTTCCCAAGTATCGTGAGTAGCCTGCTGCTTCTCTACTACATTACACTTGAAGGTAAGTGTATAGTATTTGGTGCCTGCTACATAGTAAACCTTTGCAGTATAGCTGTTGCCAGCCTTCTGGTGCAAACCTGCGAAAAGACCTACGCCGATAACACTTGGGTCTCCAGATGTCTGATATGTAACGAAGAGAGGGCTGTTGTCTGCATCCTTCCAGGTGGTCTTGTGGCTCTCTGCATCCATCCAGTAACCATAAGCACCAGCATCGGTGTTGCCTGGATAGAAGGTGTCTTCGTCTTTAGCTACCTTGAACTGGATGTTTGCCTTGTCGGTAACACCAAGGGCAGCCATGATAGACTCTATGTCGATTTCCTTGTAAACTACACCGTAGTCTCCAGTAAACTGGTTGAACTCGAGTTCGATGTCGAGGTTACCTGTATTCTCGTAGTCAGAGATGTTGGAAACATCGGCAGCTTTACATTTCACGTTGTAGTTGACGAGATAATACTTGTCGCCATACATTATATAAATAGGTGCAATGAGGTCATCGTCTGCCATTAAGACACCAGGAAACTGACCAAGGTCGCATACGAGAGAGTCGCCGTCAAACTTAAAGCTTTGGATGTATACCTTGTCTGCATCGCCATAAGCCGCAGCTCCCAAGATAGGAGAATTTTCTCCCTGCTTTTCCTCGCCCTGTCCGTAGATGGTCTGGCGATACCAGAAGCCAGGTGCCGTAGCGGTAGAATTATTGGTCAACGTATCGTTGGCAATACCGCCATTGTAAGTGTCGTATCCAATGGTATAAACCAGCTTGCTGACATCCATTGTCTTGAATTTGTCGAAGTCGACACCGAGTTTCTCTGCAATTTCCTTGGCATCAACTTTCAGCGTGACAGCATCATAACCCTGTACATCTGTACGGGTAGTGGTTACGGTAGCCTCTCCAGCCTTGGTCATCTTTTCTGCAAATTCGGAGCGGAGAAGAGTAGCTGGGTCTGGAACGTCGGCAGGAGTCAAGATGTTGTATGTTACATCAAAAGTAGCCGTCTTGCCGCCATAATTCAACGCAAACGTGTTGGTGAAACTTTCGCCACCTTTCAGTGAGTCTGGGAACTGCTGGAGGGCAATACTGAAAGAGTTGGACTCTTCGTTTGAATCCCACTGTGATTCTGCATGGTAAACAGCACCGCTTCCCCAGGATTTCAAAGTGCCGTCGGAGCCCAGCCAGATTCCGTTGAAGTTGCCGTTGTAGCCGGAAGCATCAGTTGGAGCGTAAGCATCACCAATCTTAACTTGGAACATAGCCTCGCCAGATGGAGTAGCACCTTCTGCGGTGTTGGTCTCGTACCAGGTCGTCAGAGCCTTTGCTAAGGTAGCAGTGTCGGTTCCTAGAGTGTTGGCAACGTCTGTCAACTTAAAGTTAGCCAATGCCACAGCATAGCTCTTGTCTGGGTATTGCTCTACCGTCTGTTTGTACTGGGCATTTGCAGACAATCCCAAGAGACTTGCTACTGCCGTCAACATTAAATGCTTGGCATTTAGAGTAGTTGTTTTCATGTTGTTTATATTTTTGTTATTGGTTTTCTGTGAGCCTATGTCTAGATAAGGTCTCACAGGTTGATAAAAGTAATTCCTTAATTAGAAGCAGATGATTCTGCACGGTGGTGTCTCAATCACAGCGCAAATATACAAAAAAGGGAAATACCTATATACAAAAATCGTCTTAAAATCAGTAGTTTGGACGTTTTTTCTACTTATTTGGATGATTTTTCTATGGCTGATATGCGCTTGGTAATATGTTACAAAGAATGGACTATTTTAATATTGTATAATTTGTACGTTTAGTTATTTTAAGCTACCTTTGCAGCGAATAACTAAAATAATGTTACAAGCTAAAGACTTTACAAACTTAAAACATAACAAATATGAAAAAGTGGAGAAACGCATTACGTGGAATGAGTGGACTTACGCTGGGAGCTTCTATGTTGCTCTCAGCTCAGAGTGCTGCTGCCGCAAGTGCTGATATCACCAACCAAGTGTGGCATATTGATGCCTCTGTCTTGTCGACTAGCAATCCTGTAAACCTAATCACTGATGGTAATGCCAACGCCAATGCCCCATACTGGAGTACACAGCACGGTACTGATTACTATGGGCAGTACGAATATGTAGAACTGCAATGGGAATTTAAGGCCCAAGTGAGCAGCGTTCAAATATTTTGGGCTACGACTGGCCAAGACGTGGCTCTCCCGACAGATGCCTACATCTGTTATTGGGATGGACTGCAATGGCAGAAAGATGTGTCTATCAAGGATATCAGCAGGCGTGGCTTGTCGAATACCTCTACCGAAATCACCTCTACCAAGATTAGAATCTACATGAAGAGTGACAAGGTGTGCGGAATCAGGGAACTCAAGGTCTATGGCGAAATCGTCCATGACCCATCCGTTGCCTATACTTGGCCTTCTTATTCTCCGACGCTCAGTTACGATTACCGTAGCGAGTATCCCAGCTTGAACGCTCCGACCAAGTTCTTGCCGGAGGACAATAATCAGGTGGGTTACATGGCAGATGGATGGTGGGCTATCGCTTGGGGACCGAAAACCAGCAAGTACGTCACTGAGACAGCCAAGAAGAATATCTTGAAGAAGATGAATGAAGACTTTGCCTATTTCCGCGACGAAATGGGTTGGCCACCAGACAAGCGTGCCCGCAACGGCTATTATAGTACTGTATATGTATATGGTAGTGGACTGAACAGCGACCCTGCCGACTCAACGGCGACAGGCGGATGGCAGGGAGCTACCTGGTACAATGGCTCCAGTTGGCCTATGGTAAATATCAGTTATTACCCTATAGCTTGCTTTGATCCAGCTTTTACATACGATAAATATCATAATAATAATGTAACCGACCAGGTGTTCCAGCAGAATGCATGCGTGCACGAGGGCATCCATGCCATCTTCGCAGACTTGGAAGGTTGCAAGCAGTCGGCTTGGTACCAGGAGGCAGGCAATACCTGGTTGCAGGCAGAGGCAGAGGTAAGGAAGACTGGCCAGACTCCTTCAAGTATGGGATACTTGAGTGCCGGCAACATGATAGCACCGTTTATGCCTATCGAGTGCTACTCTGGTTGGCTGCTCGACGGTTCGTTTGGCGGACCAAGTGCCGAGGGTGTCAACATGTATGGCACCAATGGACAGATCTGTACCTGGCGAAACCTCTTGGGAGGTGTGCAGTATGGTGAATTGTTTCCACACTTTGTGAGTGAGATCTTGGGCAAGGGGAGCATTCCATGGATTTGGCGCCATTGTAAGACTCGCGTGCTGGAGGGCATGGCCGACTCGCTCGGCGAGAGACAGATGAGACATCTCATTATGGAATATCGTGCACGTCAGGCTATGATCGATGTAGGTGTATGGTCAACGGCTTGCAGCAAATTGCTCAACGACAACTGGCTCGTGGACATCAAGCAAGAGTGGTCGCCCTACTCGCAGGCTGTAACCACATGGCAGGCTACACCATACGCTAACATGTATAAGTGCAACTCTACCGACAGTGTGGGCTGGTATTATCCAGAATACAGAACCACACCGGGATGGAGCGGAGCCAACCAAGTGCCGCTACATGTAGATGGTGTGAAAGGCAAAACTATTAGTATCTACTTCAAGCCTTTGGGCAACAATATGGTCTGCCAACTTTGCTACCGCACGAAGCGTGGAAAGGTATTTTACTCGGAACCTGTCGAGGGTGAGGGTAATGTGGCAGTGACACTGAAGGAAGAACCGGCCAATGGGGTTGTGATAGCAGTCATCTGCAACACCGACTATATTTACGAGAACGATGAGACTCGCAAGCGCCATTTCGACTATCGCTTGAAGATGGGCGAGAACGTTTACCAGCCAGCCAAGGCGCAGATCAAGTGGTATATGCACACCAGCAAACTGAGCGACCCAACCTTTACCAAGCCAACAGGCATTGATAATATAGAGGTGGAGGAAGGTGCGAAGTTCAAACTGAACGTAGCGAAGACCATCGTACAGCCAGGCGAGGCTTTGCCTGTCAACCTGCAGGCTGCCAGCAGATACCAAGTACCTGTGGTGTTGTATTCTGCAAGTGGAAAGGCTGTATACGCCCAGAGCTTCATGCGCGACGGCAACTTTGAAATCCCCAGCCAAATAAGTGCCGGACTCTATGTGCTCACCGCTTACAATGGCAAGGAAAAATCGTCAGTGAAGCTTGTCGTCAAGTAAGTAGACAGGCAATGATAAGATGTAAATAACAATAAAATCAACAGTATATGACAAACAAGAAACCTAGATTTATCAAAACAGGGGCATCTGCTTTTACGGCGATGCTCTTGTTGGCAGGTTCTGGCATGACCCAGTCTTGTACAGACGATGTGCTGGAAGGACAACCGTCATGGCTTGGTAATTCTATCTACGAGCAGCTGGAGAACTATGGTAACTACAAGTACACCATACGTTTGATAGATGACTTGGACCAGACAGCAGTATTGAACCGTACGGGTAGTAAGACACTTTTTGTGGCGGACGATGCTGCATTCGAAGAATTCTTCAAGACCAACGATTGGGGCATTCGCAAGTACGAGGACCTCTCTACGGGGCAGAAGAAGATTTTGCTGAACAGTGCGATGGTCAACAATGCCTATCTGATAGAGTTGCTGAGCAACTTGAGCGGCAATCCTCCACAGGAAGGACTCTGCATGCGAAGAGAGACCGCAGTGTCGGTGCTTGACTCTGTATCGAGAATCCTGCCCGAGGAGATGCCGGCCACAGAGTATTGGGACAAGTATAGAGGCAATGCCAATGGCATCGTACTTCTACGCGACAATACCGGCAAGCCGATGATCCATTTCTTGCCAGCCTACATGCAACATAACAAGATTACGTCCAACGACTTGAATATCTTGACAAATGGTGAATCTAATTCCATTTCAGACTCATGGGTGAACGGCAAGAAGGTGATAGAGAGCGATATTACCTGCAAGAATGGCTACCTGCATAAGGTGGACGGCGTCATCGTACAGTCTGACAATATGGCCCAGATTGTGAACAGCCATTCCAATATGAGTACATTTGCCAAGATGATGAACCGTTTCTGTGCACCATTCTATGATGATGCAGCTACCAAGGAATACAACCGTTTGTATAATAATACCGACTCTGTATTTACCTTGAAATATTTCTCAACTACAGGTAATACAGGTAATTACGGAAATACCTCGGCTGGCGAAGTGGCTACGGATCCCGATGGTATCACCGTGGAGTCGAAGTTGCTCTTCGACCCAGGATGGAACCAATATGTGCCTTCTGGTTCTTCCGACAAGGACTTGCACTATGACTGCGGTGCTATGTTTGTACCTTCCGACAAGGCTTTGGACACCTGGTGGAACGGTGGCGGCAAGGTGCTGCAGGATATGTATGGTACTTGGGAGAATGTGCCTTCCAAGGTGCTGGTCAAACTGCTGAATATGGGCATGGTGAACTCTTTCTCAGAGACTGTGCCTTCTAAGTTTGCGAACGTAGTGGACAATACTACCAAGGTTTCCATTGGCATCCAGCCAACCGACGTAGACAGTTGTTTCATGGGATGTAATGGTGTAGTATACCTTACCAACAAAGTGTTTGCTCCAGCCGATTACTCATCGGTGTCATTCCCTGCTCTTGTCAACGAGAAGACGATGAATGTCATCTATTGGGGTATCTCCAGTATTCCAAACAATTCGTTTGAGCCGTACTTGAACTCCATGGACTCTTACTACAGTTTCTTTATCCCCACCAATACGGCGATGCTGCAGTATGTAGACCCATGTTCGTATGGCAATACCACGCAGGTGCTCTATCAGTTCTATTTCGACAACGATACCAAGACTGTAAAGGCGCATCGCTATAAGTACGACATGGCCAGCCAGAGCATTATGCCAGGTGAGGCTTTGGCAGATGCTACCGACGCACAGGTGCAGAACCGCTTGGTAGACTTGATTAACAACTTGATTGTTGTTGGTGATGTGGAAGATGGCAAGACCTACTACAAGACCAAGAGCGGTGGATTCTTAAAGGTAACTAATGCAGGAAATGCTGGAAGCATGACTGTAGCTGGCGGTCTTCAGGAAGAACAGGGAAGAACTTTGTCTATCCAGAGCATCTCTGACATGGGCGAGGACGGAAACGGTAAGTCATACATTTTGAATGACCAAATGCCTTTGACCAGCCAGAAGTCTACATACTCCATCTTGAAGGCTCATCCTGAGTTCTCAAAGTTCTATGAGTTAATCGCTGGTTCAGGATCGGTATCCTCCAAGGATGCGCTCATGGTGGCAAAGAGTGGTACCAATACTTGTGCCGACATGAACATCTCGCTCTTTGATGCCTACAACTATACCGTGTACGTGCCAACCAATGAGGCTATCGAAAAGCTTCACAGCGATGGTTATCTGCCATACTGGTCGGACGTAGAGGCATTGACCGTAGGAGATTTCGGAGGCGACAATACCAAGTTCAAGAACGCCAAGACTACCTTGGCTACACGCATCATCAACTTCCTGAAGTATCACATCCAGGATAATTCTATTATAATAGGTGGAACTGGGAACGATAATACAAAGTATGAAACATTTACCAACAATCCTGCCAACAAGCGTTTCTACAGTGTTACTATAACTTCAGACGCCAACAAGTTAAATGTAACCGACCAGTTGAGTCATGAATATCATGTAGACAAGTCTCTTGGACTCTACAACATTCAGGGTCGTGAATACTGGATCAAGAACAAGGATACAGACAATGATGTCATCTATAACGCTTCTGATGTAGTAGTACACCAGATAGATGGTGCCTTGATTTACAGTAGTGACCAACTGACAAGCTGGAAAGAGGCGATAGGATTGTCAACTTCAATTAGTAGCAAAGCAAGGAGGAGATAAGTTATGAATGGAAAAGTAAGATCAACAATGTTATCACTCCTTTGTGCTTCTGCCTTGGGAGTTTCTGCCCAGCAAATATCGGCTGTGCATGGTATCGTAAATGATGAGTTAGGCGCAATAGTGGGTGCTTCTGTCTGTGAGATAGATGGAAGTGGCCGTATCGTGGAGTCAACGGTAACTGATATGAACGGTAATTTCTCCATGAAGGTGCGCAATCCAAAGAATAAGATTCGTTTCAGCTATGTAGGATACAAAACCATCTCCATGGCCATCAATAAGGCGGAATATTCTGTGATGTTGGTATCGGATACAGAGATAGAGGCCGTAACCGTAGTGGCAAAACGCCGTCTTAATGCTGGCGGATTGGCCATCCCGGAGCGAGAGCTTTCGTATGCCACTCAGACCATCTCTGCCAAGGAATTTGAAGGACTGGGCTTGAACACCGTAGACGAGGCCTTGCAAGGTCGTATCTCAGGTCTTGACATCGTGTCGGTATCCGGTAACCTGGGTGCCGGTACCAGCATGCGTCTGCGTGGTTCTTCTTCAGTGAGTTCCCTGACCAGCAGCAACCCTTTGATTGTAGTGAACGGTAATACCTGGAATGTGGACATGAGCAATTTTGATGTGAAGAATGCCAACGACGAGCAGTTCTCACAGCTCCTGAACATCAACCCCGAGGATATTGCCAGCATCACCGTGTTGAAGGATGCTGCCGCTACGGCTATATATGGTTCGCAAGGTGCCAACGGTGTCATCGAGATTACTACCAAGCGTGGTTCTCGTGGAAAGCCACAGTTGACCTATTCACTCCGCTTGACGGGTACTCATCAGCCACAGGGCTACAAGTTGTTGAACGGTGACGACTACACCATGCTCCTGAAGGAGAGCTACTTCAACCCGGAGCAGAGCGACAAGGCCTCTAATATTCCGGAACTGAACTATGACCCTACGTTCTCAGAGTACGAGCAATATAACAACAATACAGACTGGGTGGATGCAGTGACTCAGTTTGGTTTGCGACAGAACCACTATCTGTCTGTGACGGGTGGTGGCGAGAAGGCTACCTTCCGTATCGCCGGTGGTTTTGACCATGAGACAGGTTCTGTCATCAAGCAGCAGTTGGACCGCTTTGCTACCCGTGTGGCACTGGACTATTACGTGAGCGAGCGTATCAAGATTTCCACCAACTTTGCACTGACCTACACCAAGAACAAGAAGAACTATGATGACCTTCTGTCTATAGCTTACAAGAAAATGCCTAATATGGGCATCTATGAGCAGAATTCTGTTACAGGCGAAAATACCAACAAGTATTACACGATGTTGCAGTCTGCTTCGACCGTATTCAATGATGACCAGAAGACATACGTCAATCCTGTGGCAAGTGCCAACTTGGCCAAGTTTGATGACAGTACCTATGACATCACACCGGAATTTGAGTTGAACTATCATTTGTGGGGTATGGATGAAGACCATACACAGTTGAACTGGCAGGGACGTGTGTACATGAACATCTTCAATGAGTATGTAGACAAGTTCTATCCCAATGAGTTGGTCACAGTGCCATGGGCTAATGGCGTAAACCTTTCGTCATCCAGCAGCAACAAGAGTGTGGCATTCAATACCAAGCAGACCTTGACATTCATTCCTGCCTTCAAGAACAAGGATCACTCGTTGATGGCTTTGGCTCGCTTTGAGTTGACCTCGGGCAGTTCCAACGGACAAGGTACAGATGGCAGTGGACTTCCTTCTGGTGGTATCTCCAATTCTGATGCCGGTGGCATTATCACAGGCATGAGCTCCAATTTCAGCCAGTGGCGTTCTATGTTCTATACATTCTCTACCCACTACGCTTACAAAGGTCGTTATATGTTCGACTTCTCGGTTCGTGCAGACGGTACCACAAAGTTTGGTCCAGACCGTCGTTGGGGTTATTTCCCCGCCGTGTCGTTGCGCTGGAATGTGGTGGATGAACCTTGGATGAAACGTACGGAAAAATGGCTTTCCATGCTGAGTATTCGTCCTAGCTGGGGTGTAGTAGGTAACCAACCTTCTACGGATTACCTGTATGCCAGCAAGTACGTGACTAGCGATAGATACATAGACGCATCGACCATGAAACCTGCGAATGTGAAGTTGACCGACTTGCGTTGGGAGAAAAAGAAATCGTATAATGTAGGTATGGACTTTGGTTTTTGGCACGATAAGCTGACCGCTACCATCGATTGGTATACTGAGACCACCTCAGACATGTTGATGGCCGATGTCCGTATCCCTTCCAATACCGGTTATTATACCTTGGCTTACCGCAACGTGGGCTCTATGCGCAATACGGGTTGGGAATTGAACCTCAATACCAACAAACTTATCAAGTTTGGCAAGAAGTTCTGGATAGACCTCAATGCCACCCTCGGTAACAACAAGAACGAGATTCTGGAGATGGACCCACAGATATTGGAAACCCTCAACTCCACCTTCTCCTATGGCAACCGCGAAGTGCTGCAGCGAGTACAGGTGCACAATCCGTTTGGAGCCATCTATGGATTCAAGTACAAGGGAGTATACCAGTACCAGTATGATACTTTCGCCAATATGACCCAAGAAGAGCAACAGGCATTCATCGCCTCTGGCAAGACGGCACCTGTAGCCTTGAAGGCTGACGGAAGCATCGTCTATGATGACAAGGGCAAACCAGTACGCATGATGTACAATTACTCGAACGGCTCTACCGGCAAGAACTATAAGTTCAAGGGTGGTGATGCTATTTACGAAGATATAAATGGTGATGGAAACATCAACGAACTGGATATTGTTTACTTGGGTAGTTCGTTACCAAAGTTGACGGGTGGTTTCGGTTTCAATTTCAACTACGACCGCTGGAAGCTCAATGCACAGTTCAACTATCGTATTGGGAACAAGGTGCTCAACCTGACCCGTCTGGATGCCGAGGCCATGGTAAACAACAACAACCAGAGTCAGGCGGTTAACTATCGCTGGAGAAAGGAAGGCGATGTTACTTCCATTCCAAGAGCCATGTATGGTTCTACCAGCAACTACAATACTCTGGTAAGCGACCGCTTTGTAGAGGATGGTTCGTTCTTGCGACTCAATTACTTGCAGTTGTCGTATGCCTTCGACCAGAAATGGGTGACCAAGGCATTAGGCTTGCGAGGCTTGCGATTCTACATGAGTGCCAACAACTTGTTCTGCTTGACCAAGTATACGGGTGCAGACCCTGAGGTGGGCTATGGAAGCTACGGTGCATCAGTGGATAGTGGTCAGACACCACGAGCAAAATCATATACATTAGGTATAACAGTCGATTTTTAAAGGAAATAATATGAAAGTGAAAAATAAGATAATGACAATCGGTTTCGCCGGAATGTTGGGCATGGGACTTTCCTCTTGCTCAGACTTCCTGACCATTCAGCCACTCAATGAAATCGTTCAGGACAAGTTCTGGAACAGTAAGGGTGACGTCGAAAACATGGTGATGGGCTGTTATTCCGCCATGCAGTCGCAGACGGTCATCGACCGTATGATAGTCTGGGGAGAGAGCCGTTCGGACGATATGATTGGCGGTACCAATATCGCCAACAACGAGAGCTTGTCAAACATTTTTAAGGAAAACATCAATTCCAAGAACTCATACACTACTTGGGGTGAGTTTTATGATATCATCAACCGCTGCAACTTGGTGCTGCTCTATGCACCAGAGGTAGCAGAGAAGGATCCTAGTTATTCCGAGAGTGAGCTGGCTGCCACTCGTGCGGAAGTATCTGCCATCCGCGACTTGATGTATTTCTATCTGATTCGTACATTCCGCGATGTACCTTATTCTACGGAAGCATTTGTAGATGATACCCAACAGATGGACTTGCCCGCCACTTCCTTTGATGTGGTACTGGACAATTTGATAGCCGACCTGGAAAGTGTACGTCCTTATGCCGTGAGAAAGTATCAGGAGACCAAACCCCTCTATCAGTATGGCCGCATTACGCGCGACTGCATAGATGCGATGCTTTGCGACATGTATCTTTGGAAAAAGGATTATGCCTCTGCTGTAAAATATGCAGATTTCGTACTGGAGAGCAAGACCGATGAATTCAAGAATGGAACTTCTGGCAGCAGTACGGTGACAAACTCCATGGCTGGCTCTACCAACAAACTCTTTGAAGGTTATCCTTTGTACTGTGACAAGTCTATGAGCACTGGAGGCAGTTCGTATGGTAGCACTTACGAACTTCTCTATAGTCATAATGGTTGTAAGGAAAACATTTTCGAACTTATCTACAGTGCGGATGAAACGATGCTCTCCAACGGAAGCGTGTCTTACCTCTATGGCAACGAAACGACATTCCCGGGTATCATCAAGCCTGCCGACTTTATTTCAGGCGATGTAGCCGACCAGCAGTTCAAGGTTTTCAAGGATAAGTACGACCTTCGCTATTATGAGAATATAAGTAAGGTGAGCAGTAGTATCTATGGTATTGGCAAGTATTCTCACCGAGTTCAAGATGTTATAGCTACCAATTCGGAAATCACGGCTAGTGGAACCAAATATTCGGAAGGCTATTGCTATGCTCCTTGGATTATCTACCGCACTGCCGACGTGATGCTGATGAAGGCTGAAGCTTTGACACAGATGGCACTTGATGACCCTCAGACAGATGAGGAGAAGGCTAATAATGAATCTTTGTTGAAAGCAGCTTATGAGTTGGTGAATGTTATCGAAAAACGTTCCTCTATTGCGGGTAATTATGAGAATATCCCTTACGAAAGCTACTCTAGTAAAAACCAAATGGAAGAGTTGGTGTTGCTGGAGCGCCAGCGTGAGTTGATGTTCGAAGGCAAGCGTTGGTACGACTTGGTACGCAAGGCACGCCGCGACGGAAGAACCAACTTCTTGATAACCAAAGTTCAACAGAAGGGGTCAGACAATGCAGGAGTGGTACAGACGAAACTGGCCAAAATGGACGGACTGTATTGGCCATACAACGTTGACGAGCTCAAGGTGAACGGCAATCTGGTGCAAAACCCTTCTTATGCTTCTGGATCTTCTACAACTAACTAAAAAGTTTGTGGAAAGCTTTAAAACATGAAGATAAATAATGTCTTATATAAAGGAAGAAATTATGAAAAATAATATGAAATATGGAATGATGCTGATAGTGGGGCTACTGATGGGCTGCTTCTCTGTTACCAGTTGTTCCGATGAACCGGATACCTCCAACTTCTACACCTTCAAGGGGCAGATGGTTAGTGATTATCTGCAGAACAACAAAGATTTCAGTGAGTTTACACTCATTCTGGAGCGTGCCGGGATGATGAAACAGATGTCGGCCTATGGCGCATACACCTGTTTCGCGCCAACCAATGAGGCTATTGGGCGTTACTTGAGCAAGAAAGGGCTCAGCTCTGTAAACGACCTCTCTGAGGCAGATTGTGATACGATCGCCCGTACCCACTTGATTAGCAACATGTATGCTACCTCTGACATGAATACCGGCGTTATTTCAACTCCTAACATGAATCGCCGCTATATAGAAGTGACCCACGGACTGGACAACGACAGCAATGCCGTTGTGTTCTTGAACCGTACATCTCATATCATCTATGAGTTGCAAGACGACTCAGTGGAGAACGGTATCATGCAGCCTGTGAGCGAGGTGCTGGAGAACAGCAACCGTATGTTGCCAGACGTGATGGAAGAGAACAAGACCATCTCTCTTTTTACTGAGGCACTCAACAAGACAGGTTTGGCAGCCATGATGAAGGATACATACCGTGATGCAGACTATGATCCAGACATCTATGAGCGCTACAAATACACATCACATGTCAACAAGGAGACCGCTACGGCTCCTGATACCAAGGAGTACGGTTTTACTGCCTTTGTTCCTACAGATGCAGTGCTGAATGAAAAGTACGGGATCTATTCTCTTCAGGATTTGTATAACAAGGCATGCGAAATCTATGACAAGATGTATCCTGAGGATGTAGACAAGGAGGGGCACAAGTTTGAAAACTTGAAGGATAGCGTAAATCCTCTGCGCCGCTTCATCGAATACCACATCCTTGACCGCAAAATCCAAGGTTGGAATTATTTGACACCGTTGAATGACATCGGTATCATGACTACCTTGATGAACCCTGTGGATTGGTACGAGACATTGTTGCCTCATACCATGATAAAGGTGGAGAAACTTACGATGCTGAAGTATGCTGATGCAGACCAGATGCGGGAACGCTATATCAACCGTCGTCGCGATGACGAGTACAGGGTACGTGGTGCCATGATCCAGAAGAGCGTGGAAGAAGAATACTCCAATCAAGCTATCAACGGCTGGTATTTCTATGTGGATGACATTCTGGCATTTGACGAGACCACGCGTGATATCGTAGACAACTGCCGTATCCGTATGGACTTTTCCACGATATTCCCAGAGTTGGAGACCAACGGCATCCGTCAGAACGGAAATGTGAAGCAGCAAGATCCTGACTATGACGAGACTGGCAAGTATGGACGCAACTACTACTTCCCTAACGGATACTTGAAGGGTGTAACAAGTACAGGTTACTTCGTGTATCGCCGTCCTCATGACTATTACGACTCTTACGAAGGAGATGAGTTCAACCTCTTTGGTAATTTTGACATTACCTTCAAACTCCCTCCTGTGCCATACGAGGGTGATTGGCAGATTCGCTTGGGCTATGCGGCAGAGTCTACCCGCGGTGTGGCGCAAATCTATTATGATGGCGAGCCACAAGGCATTCCACTGGACATGACCAAGGACTTGACGGATGCCTCACTTCTGGGTTCAGATTGGGTACAGGATTATGCTAGCATGTCGGACGCCGACAAATCTTCCGACTACAAGAACTTGAAAAACAAGGGATATTATCGCGGTGCCATGGGCGGTTACCGTTATGATGGAGCAGGAGCCACTACCTATCGTCAGTTTGTTACAGTCCAGATGACCCTTCGCCGTGTGCTCTGTACCGTACATATCAATCCGAAGACCGACCATTACCTGCGCATTCGTTGCGTCTCTACGGGTAAGACGGAATTCGACCTCGACTATCTGGAATTGGTTCCAAAGAGTGTGTATGGTGTGTCTGACGGCAGCAGTATGGAGGACCCACTATAAGTCAAATAAAAAAACAAATAGATATGAAACTATTGAAATCATATAAAATGCTGACAGCAGCCGCTATGATGGCGGCTCTGTGCAGCACTTCGTGCTCAGATACTTGGAACGAGCACTATGCGATATCTTCAGACGGAGTAATCAATACGACTCTGTGGGAAGCTATCAGCAGTAATCCTGACTTGAGCAATTTTGCCAAGGTGGCACAGGCTTGCGGATATGACCAAACCCTTGGTGGCAGCCAAACCTTTACGGTTTTTGCCCCCACTAATGCCAGTTTGACATCAGAGCAGGCCGACAGCTTGGTTGCAGTCTTCCAGGAGCAGCAGAATGCTGGAGTAAAGCAGACGGAAAATACCGTTGTCCAGCAATTCATGAAGAATCATATTGCCCTCTACAAGCAGTCGGTTTCTACGCTCACATCCGACTCTTTGGTGATGATGAATGGAAAGTATCAGCAGATTACCTCCAACTCCATCGGAGGCGAGAACTTTGCTACCAAGAATGTACTCTATAATAATGGTATCTTGTATACTATCCAGGGCAAGGTTTCTTATGCCCCCAACATCTATGAATATCTAGCTACAGACAACGAGCTAGACAGCGTGTACAACTTTATCAAGAGTTTTGGTAAATATGAGTTTGATGCCTCGCAGAGTGTAGCAGGAAGCATAGTAGACGGTAAGACGCAGTATTTGGATTCTGTGATGAATTATAATAATACCTTCTTTGATAATTTGGGTTATCTGAATAGCGAGGATTCCACTTATTGGTTTGTGGCTCCCACCAACTCGGAGTGGAACCGGTTGGTAGAGGAATACACTCCTTACTTTACGTATGATACCAGTGTAGACCATCGCGATTCTTTGCAGTATACCAATACCCGTATGGCTATATTGCAGGCCTCCATTTTTAGCTGTACTAACAACAAGGATGCCGCATTCCGCGATTCTGCACTTTCTACATCGGCAAAATCAGAGCAATATTATGTGTATAATCCTACCGAAAAGCGATACAACCGTTTTTATCGTCCTTTTGACGCCGGTGGAATCTTTGACGGAACAGAACCTGTCGATGTGAGCAATGGCCGTGTGTTGAAAGCCTCAGATTTCAGATTGGGCAAGTATGAGACTTTCCTGCAAGAGCAAATTGTGGAGGCAGAATCTTCCTACTATTTAGATACGCTCGACAATGCCATCGACCCTATGACGATGCGTAATGTGTCTAGCAGCAATCCTTTTTATGGCAAGATTTCCGGCAATTCGTTTGTAGAGATTGTCCCTAAGGCAATCGGTGCACAGCCAACGGTTACCTATAAGATACCTGATGTATTGGCTAATGTGGGGTACGACATCTATGTAGTGTTTGTACCAGCGTTGGCATACGATACGCTGGCTACTGCAGAGCAACGCTTGCCTGTGAAATTCAGAACGATGGTAGGCTATCAGGCAAGTGGGGTGACTAAGTGGGAACGTCCTGTGGGAGGAACTACTAAGCCAGACGTAGTTGATACAATCAAAATAAAGAGCAACTATAAGTTCAAGACCTCTGCGATAGGAACTGGGGAACTGCAAGCCAAGGTCAATATCTATACGGATGTGCCTTCTACCTCAACATCTGTTTACCAGACCACCATGCGTATAGACTGCATCATCGTCAAACCCCATGATGCTCCGATGAGCGAAGCAAGTACATACAAGACTTCTCTTTGACTCTGTCAGTAAAGAGGATTCTTATTAATTCTACTTAATACACGTATACAATGAAGAAATATATATTATTCGGTTTGTCAGCCATGCTGATGAGTGCAAATGCCGCATTTGCGCAAGATGAGGCTGTAGCAACCAGTTCGCCTGCCAAAAAACAAATGTCGGCCAAGCAGTATCCTACACGTGTAGTGAAAGGCTGTGTGGTGAATGCCGCTACCAAAAGTCCGGTAGCTGGTGCCTTGGTGAGTGTGGGTGAAATCCAAGGTTACAGTACTTTGACTAACGACAAGGGTGAGTATCGTTTGGTAGTTCCTACTTTTGCCTCTTCCCTCTATATTACCGCACCCGACTTCAATGGATTGAAAATGGGTCTAAAAAAGAGTGAACAGCAACGCAAGGTATCTCTCTATGCCACATCTTTCTCTTCTGAATACACAGCTGGCACCAATGTGTTGGCATCTCAGACGGCTTCGGATTTCCAGTATTCCAATGCTACAACCATAGAAGAAGAGATACAGAAGCATTTGGGGGCAGAGGTACATACCGTTTCCCGCAATGGAAATCCAGGAACTGGCGGCGTGATGTTCATGAATGGATTGAATTCCCTCCATGTCAATGCACAGCCTTTGATTGTAGTGGATGGTGTCATCTTCGACCAGCAGTACAACCGTTTGATGCTGCACGACGGTTTCTATAATGACATTCTTGCCAATATTTCGCCGAGCGACATCGAGTCGGTTTCTGTACTTCGCAACGGTACAGCTCTGTATGGTGCCAAGGGTGCCAATGGCGTCATAGTCATCAAGACCCGCCGTAGTCACAGTATGGCTACCCGCATTACGGCCAGTCTCTCTGCTGGTGTCACTACCAAGCCAAAGTTCTACGACATGATGGATGCGTCTCAGTATAAGAGTTATGCTTCCGACTTGTTGTCTACCACCAATACGGAGATTACCAACTTCAAGTTCTTGAACGAGGACCCTACCTATTATTATTATCCTCAGTATCATAACAACACAGACTGGAAAAAGGGTGTGTACCGCAATGCGCTTACCCAAAACTACAATATCAATGTAGAGGGTGGTGACGATGTGGCTGACTACAACTTGAGCTTGGGATATGTTTCCAACCAGACCCCTTTGGAGTACAACAATCTCAATCGCCTGAATATCCGTTTCAATGCAGATATTAGGCTGACTGATAAGTTCAGCATCGCCTTTGATGCTTCCTTTGCCAATCAGACGCGCAACATACGCAACGATGGCGCTCCTGAGAGTTATGACGAAGGTACGCCTACATCTCCCTCTTTCTTGGCGTATGTCAAGAGTCCGATGCTTAGCCCATACGCATATGCCAATGGTGTGATGAGTAATAGCTATTTGGATATTGACGACGAGAGCTACTTGGACGAGGCTTTGAGCAACTATTCTAATTATAACTACAAGTTGGGTAATCCATATGCGATCAATGAGTATGCTGATGCAGAGAACAAGAACCGTTGGGAAAACTCTATGGTCAATCTGGCCGTTACCCCTAAGTTCCAGTTCAACAAGCATCTTTTCCTAAGCGAGCATTTTAGCTACAACTTGGTCAATACCAACGAGAAGTATTATATTCCTATCAGTGGTGTGCCAAACTATTATGTAAGCAGTGTAGGTGCATTCCGTGAGAATGAGGTTCGTTCTTTATTCTCTAAGCAAAACTCGGTAATGAGTGATACTCGTATAGACTGGAACAATCGCTACGGTGCGCATGATATCCATGTCTTTGCCGGAGCACGCATCAACTGGGAGAGCTATACCCTCAAAACGCAGTTGGGTTATAATACAGGTAATGATAAGACACCATTTATCTCCAGTTCGTTGCTGAATGTAAACACAACAGGAGCCAGTGACAATTGGAATTCTATCGCTTGCTATGCTCAGGCTGAGTATAACTATTTGCAGCGCTATTATTTGCAGGCCAACTTGACGGCAGATGCCTCCTCACGTTTTGGAAAGGACGCTGACGGAGCGTTGAAACTGTTTAATGCTGCTTGGGGCATATTCCCTGGCGTGCAGGCTTCTTGGGTAGTGAGCAACGAACCATGGTTCAAGGCTTCACCATGGGTAAACTACCTGAAGTTGAGTGCCGGTTATGACGTGAGTGGTAACGATGACATCGATTATTATGCAGCCCGCAGTTATTTCTCGGCAAGTAAGTTCCTGGCAACCGTTTCTGGTTTGGTGTTTGATAACATCGGCAACAACCACTTGAAATGGGAGACCACCAAGAAATGGAATGTTGGTTTGGAGACCAACTTGCTTGACAACCGTCTCAACCTGCGTTTCAATTATTTCAGCAGTCGTACCAATGACATCTTGACTTACCAGACTCTGAGCTATGTATCTGGTTTGGAGAAGAACTGGTGCAACGGTGGTTCGTTGAAGAATAATGGTTTCGATGTAACTGCAATAGGAAAGGTTCTTAATCTCAAGGATTTCTCATGGGAACTGGGTGCCAGCATAGGACATTACAAGAATGAAATCGTCTCTTTGCCAGAAGGGCAGGATTATATTGACAATACCGTATACGGTGCAACGATCCGCACGCAAGTAGGCAAGGCTGCCAACTTGTTCTATGGTTATCGCACGGATGGTGTATTCAAGGATACTGAGTTTGCAAAAGAGGCAGGCCTTTACATCTTGGGCGACAATGGTGTAGACAAGAAGTACTTTGGCGCAGGTGACATGAAGTTTGTCGATAAGGATGGTAACCATGTCATCAACAGCAAGGATTGTGAAGTTATCGGAGATCCTAATCCAGATTTCTATGGCAACATCTTTACCAGTTTTGCCTATAAGCGTTTCCGTCTGGACTTCAATTTCAATTACAGCGTAGGTAACGATGTGTACAATTACATGCGCCAACAGTTGGAGTCGGGTAGCCGCTATATGAACCAGACCATAGCCTTGGCCAATCGCTGGCAGAATGAGGGACAGGTAACCAGCATCCCGAAGGTTACATTCCAGGACCCTATGGGCAATAGTCGCTTCAGCGACCGCTGGATAGAGGATGGCAGCTATTTGCGTCTGAAGACGGTTACTTTCAGCTACACTTTGCCAGTCAACTCTACCTTGTTGCAAGGTCTTCAGTTTTGGGTGCAAGCCAACAACTTGTTTACTTGTACCAAGTACTTGGGAAGCGACCCTGAGTTTACGATGACATCCAGTGTAATAGGTCAAGGTATCGACCTGGGACAGTTGTCACAATGTCGTAGTATATTGGCGGGTATAAAAATCAATCTCTAATGATTTAGGGTTGAATATCACTAACAAATTAAACGATAAGTTATGAAAAGAATATCATATATCATCATGATGGTACTGATGGCAGGGGTAAGCTCTGTGTTTACTTCGTGCGGTGATTTTCTTGACCAAGAGTCAGACCGCGTGATTTCTGCGGACAAAGATCACCTCAACAATGCTTCGGATACTCTATATTCCGTGATAGGTGTCATGAATAAGTTGCAGGCATTGGCCGACCGCACCATTCTCCTGGGAGAATTGCGCGGCGACCTCTCGGATGTGGTGAGCAACACGACCGCCGAATTGCGGGAAATATCCAATTTCAACATCTCTACGGAAAATCAGTACAATTCGCCTCGTGATTACTATGCAGTCATCAACAACTGCAATTATTTTCTTGCCAAGGCCGACTCTACGCTCAAGAACAGCAAGAATGAATTGGTGTTCCGCAAGGAGATAGCAGCCGTAAAGGGATTCCGTGCCTGGACTTACTTGCAGTTGGTGCTCAATTATGGCAAGGTGCCTTTTGTGGTAACTCCTATCTTGAACAAGGATGATGCAGACAAGCAGTATGAGATGAAAGACATCAAGGGCATCTGCAATTACTTTGTCAGCGACTTGGCTGCGTATGCCAATGAAGAGACTCCCAACTACGGGACTATCAAGAGCAATGACTCCAAGTTGTTCTATTTCCCTATCTATGCACTGATGGGCGACCTGTGCCTGTGGGCAGGCAATTATCGGGAGGCAGCTCTCAATTATTACAAGTACCTGTCTACCCGCAATGGTTCTAATTCTGCTTATACTACCAGTACGAACGTATCTGCATGGATGAAGGGCGACAGCAAGTGGATGTCGAAATATGTGTCTTGGGCCAGCAGCTTAGCACTGGAGTCCAGTTCGGCTACAAGTGAGCTGATTACAGAAATTCCAGGCGACTCTATTCCTTCTGAGGGAAACTACAGTCAGTTGCGCAATTATTTTAATTCTACAACGGCTAACAGCAATCAGGTTTCGATAGTAGCCTCTCAGGCATTGCTCGATTTGTCGAAAGCCCAGAAGTATTGTCATCTTAATTCTGACAATGAAATCGTCTATGCGCCCGACAATCTGAAAGAAAACAGCTCTGGCGACCTCCGCTTGGCTTCCGTATACAATGAGGGAGTAATGTACTCTGGTGGCGTAAAAGTAGACAATTATATAGTGAATGCAAAATATAGTACCCGCAATGTGCACGTTTATCGCCGCACCATGGTCTATATGCGCTTGGCCGAGGCATTGAACCGCGCAGGATTCCCTCGCTTTGCTTTTGCGTTACTGAAAACGGGCGTCAACAATAGTACCATCCAGAATGATGTTCTTCCTTATTATCCTGAGGACGAAGCTTATTTGAAGCAATTCGATTTCCCTGATAGCAGATACAAGTTGCGTACCAAGTCGTCGGGTACTGATGAGAACACGATAGGTATTCATTCTCATGGCTCTGGATGGACAGAATATAACGAATTCTATGTTTATCCGGAAAAGGACAACTTGCAGGCAGAGCAGGAGGCCGTGGAAGATTTGGTCATGGACGAGGATGCCTTGGAGTTTGCTTTTGAGGGAACCCGTTTCTATGACTTGATGCGTGTGGCCCTTCGCCGTAACGATCCTTCTTATTTGGCAAGAAAAATCTATGCACGCCGTGGCAGTGGAAAAGAGTCGGAGATGCAAGGCCTTATCCAGGTAGACCTGAATGATACCAACAAATGGTATCTTAATTGGGATGGAAAGATAGGCTTGGGTAAATTGTTTAATAATTAATAGCAGGCGTTTCTGATAAAATAGAATATTTAAATGCACCAAAAATCGCTCATAACTTTGGTTATGGGCGATTTTTTTGTAATTTTGGACGATTTTATCTCTTTATGCCGATTTTTTTTTGTTATTTTGTAACTTGAAACGGAGAATGATAATCAAAAGGTATCAAATAACATATTTATACACATCAATATGAGACTAGCAAAAACCGTATCGTTGATGGCAATGGTTCTCTTTGGGACCGTAGCTGCCACTGCACAAAACTTCGAAGATTACTTTGAGGATAAAACGCTGCGCCTCGATTATATCGTAGCTGGCGACAGCTTGAATCAGGCCATCTATTTCGAACAGGCTTATACCCATCCCGTTTGGGCAGGGAGGCGAACACGCCTTGGCGAGAAGTTTCTTAATGGTAACGGGCAGGTGACCGTCTATGAGCATGGTACAGACAAGGTGCTTTATGTAAATACTTTCTCTACGCTCTTTCAGGAATGGCAACTCACTGCTGAGGCGAAGCATCTGCAAAAAGCATTCGAGAGCAGCTTTGTGGTTCCTTTCCCCAAGCAAAAGGTGGATGTGTGCATCACCTTGAGCGATACGCACCAGAAGGTAACTGCCGAGTTGCGGCACACGGTGGATCCTACCGACATCCTCATTCGTCCACTTGGCGAGAACGGAATCCCCTCCAAGTATATCTTGAAGAGTGGCAATACTGCCGATTGTGTAGATCTTGCCATTGTGGCGGAAGGCTATCGGCAAGACCAGATGGGCAAGTTTTATAAGGATGCCCAGCGTGCCGTCGATGCCATCTTCGAGCGAGAGCCTTTTGCCTCGTTAAAAGGACAGTTTAATGTGGTAGCAGTAGCGGCACCCTCTCAGGATGAAGGACCGAGCATACCTCACGATGCCAAGTGGAAGAATACCTTGGCTAACTCGCACTATGATACTTTCTATTCGGCTCGTTATCTGACTACGGGCAAGATACATCGCATTTATGATGCCCTGAGTAATGTACCCTTCGAGCAGATTATCGTACTCATCAACTCGGAGACTTATGGGGGTGGAGGCATTTACAATCAAGTAACTCTCTCTACCTCCGACCATCCCACGTTCAAAAAGGTGCTGGTGCATGAGTTTGGCCATGGCTATGCCGGACTGGGCGATGAGTACAGCACTGATGAGTATGACCCGATGTATCCCAGTGATACCGAACCCTGGGAGCCCAACCTCACCACGATGAAGGATTTTCAGAGCAAGTGGGCCGACATGATGCCTAAGGGGGTAAAAATTCCTACGCCGCTTGCCAAACTTCCCAACAACAAGAATATCAAGAACGAGAAGGAGCAGAAGCAGTTGAACGATGCCGTCTTCAAGATAGGTGTGTTTGAGGGAGCGGGCAATCAGAGCAAGGGATGCTATCGTCCGGCACAGGTGTGCAGGATGAGAATCAACGAGGTGGATGACTTTTGCCCTGTTTGCCAACGTGCCATCAAGCGAATCACCGACTTCTATACGGGAAAGTAATTTAAAGGTAAAAAAGTAAAACCTAAAAAATAAAGAAATGGAAAAACGTATTCTCGTTTCAGCGCTGCTCCTGGGAGCGGCTTTGACAATGCCGTTTAGTACGGTTATGGCTCAGGATTCTTCGGAGGCACCCGCCACCAGACCCACAAACCCTGCAACTGCAGCGCAGAAACTCATCTTCGTACCAGATTCGTTGAAATCTTATGATTTTAATGACGACAATGCTCGTTGGTGCTGGCGACACAGTGCACAGACGCAGAACATTGTATATTTATGGGAGAAACCTTTCGGTGACAACATCCAGAACCCTCCTTCGCTCGAAGGTCATCCGATGAAGTTCGATTTGGGTAACCTTCAGATGCAGGTAGAGCGCTTTTACCACTTCTTCCGAGATACTCTGAAATTCTCCTTGCCAGGAAGTCTTTGCGACAAGTACAAGATGATGGTGATGGTGAACTATTCGCTCGAAGGAACGGCATATGGTGGCACCTACGATGACTTCATCGGTGCTCTTTGGGTTACGCCCAATCGCATTCAGGACAAGAAACTCAACTGCCTGGCTCATGAACTGGGACACAGTTTTCAGGCTCAGATTATGGCCGACCGTGCTGGAGAGGCATGGGGTGGAACAGGTTTCTTCGAGATGACTTCGCAGTGGATGCTCTGGCGTGTGAATCCCGACTGGCTTACCGATGAGAATTACCATTTCGAGGCATTCAAGAAGCTCACCCACAAGGGCTACCTGCACATGGAGAACATTTACCATTCGCCTTATGTCATCGAGTGGTGGGCAGAGAAACATGGTTTAGAGAGCATCGCCCAGCTCTATCGCGAGGGCAAGGTGGGCGAGGATCCCGTCATCACCTACAAGCACAAGTACGGGTTGAGCCAGCGCCAGTTCAATGACGAGATATTCGACTGCTATCGTCACCTTATCAATTTCGACCTGTCCTATGCCCGGAAGGAAACCCGTCAGTATGCTTGTACCTGGGACACCCCTATGATGAAGCAGTCTAATGGCTATCTGCGCCCCGAAACAGAATATGTCCCCGAGAACTATGGCTTCAATGCCATCCGTCTCGACGTGCCCAAGTCTGGAAAAACGGTGACGGTAGACTTCAAGGCTTTGGCTGGGAACAGTAGCAAGGACAAGATGGCGCGCACCATCGGCTATCGCTACGGACTGGTGGGAGTCACCGCAGATACCGACGAGTGCCTCTATAGTCCTGTGGGAGAGGCTGCCAAAGGCAAGGTTTCACTCTCCATCCCGAAGGACAAGCAGCTCAAGGCACTTTATCTCGTGGTGATGGGTGCTCCAGCCAACCACTCGCTCGACCCCTCGTCGCGCAAGTTCCCCTACGAAGTGAAAATCAAGTAAAAACTCGAATAGTAAAATCGTAAAAATAGAAATAATAAAGCAAGTAAAAATGGAAAAACATATTTTAGCTTCTTCTCTGCTCTTGGGGGCAGTTTTGGCAATGCCCGTTGCCACAGCCTCGGCGCAGGGTACGGTCGAAGATTACAACAGAGCCTATGCTTTGAGTAAGGTATTCCAGGCAGATTCCGTGTATCATTGGGCACGGCAGACGGCATGGTGCGACTCCTCTCATGTGTTGCGCTATCAGATTTCTACCTCCCAAGGCAAGAAATACATCACTTACGATGCAGACAAGGGCGAGATGAAAAGCTATGACTCGCAGAAGGCGTTGGAGAAGGCATTGGGCATCAAGCCCCGTCCTGCATGGAAACCGCAGTTCGGCAGACCTCATCAGCGCCACTGGATGGAGGTGGATGAGGAACATCAGGCTTATCCCGTAGCCTCTCCCGACGGTAAGTGGGAGGCTTACATCGAGGGCTACAACGTGGTGCTGCACGAGGCAGGCAAGCCATATACCGAAGCCAAGCGCATCTTGACCCAGGACGGCACTATCGGCTGTTACTATAGCAACCGCATACAGTGGAGCCCAGACAGCAAGCATCTCTTCGTGTATCGCCGCATCCCCGTGGAGAAGCGTTATGCCTATTATGTGGAGTCGTCGCCATCCGACCAACTCCAGCCTATCCTTCACAAGCAGGAGTATGCCAAGCCAGGCGACCAACTGCCCCAGCGTCTGCCTGCTATTATCGACGTACAGACGGGCAAGAAGGTGGAAGCCGACATGCATCAGTTGGAGAACCAGTATGAACTGGAGTGGATGCAGTGGACTCCCGACGGCAAGGAGGTGACGATGGAGTACAACAAGCGTGGACACCAACTCTACCAGCTATTGGCGATGAACGCCGAGACCGGCTTCTTGCGCACCGTGGTGGAGGAGAAGTCGGACAAGTTTGTGAACTATGGCAGAATCTGGCGACAGTTTATCAACGACGGCAAGCAACTGCTCTGGACGAGCGAGCGCGACAACTGGAACCACATTTATCTCTACGACGTGCAGAAGGGCAAGGTAATCCGCCAGATTACCAAAGGCTCCTGGTTTATGCGAGAGGTGCAGCGTGTGGACGAGGAGAAGGGCATCATCTATTTCTCAGCCTGCGGCGTGAACAAGAACGAAGATCCTTATCTGATACATTATTATAAGATAGGTATAGACGGCAAGAACATGGTAGCGCTCACTCCCGAGGAGGGCAACCACAGTGCCCAGTACACCTACGACTATCGTTATCTTGTGGACACCTATTCCAAGGTAGACCAGGCTCCCGTCACAGTGCTTCGCGATGCACAGACTGGCAAACTCGTGAAGACTCTGGAGACTGCCGACATCTCCACGCTGAAGAAGCACGGCTGGGTAGAGCCCGAGGTGTTCGTGGCAAAGGGCAGGGATGGCAAGACCGACATGTGGGGTATCATCCAGCGCCCTACCAACTTCGACCCACAGAAGAAATACCCCATCATCGAATACATCTATTCCGGTCCAGGCGATGCCTACACACCCAAGGATTTCAAACCCTACAACTGGACTGCCACAACGCTTGCCGAACTCGGTTTCATCGTGGTGCAGCTCGATGCCATGGGTACATCGTACAGAGGCAAGCAGTTTGAGGAAATCTGCTACAAGAATCTGAAGGATGCCGGATTCCCCGACCGCAAGTTGTGGATCCAAGCTGCGGCCAAGAAATATCCCTACATGGATGCCGACAATGTGGGCATCTTCGGTTGCTCTGCCGGTGGACAGGAGAGTACCACCGCCGTCCTCCTGCATGGCGACTTCTACAAGGCTGCCTACAGTGCCTGCGGATGCCATGACAACCGGATGGACAAGATCTGGTGGAACGAGCAGTGGATGGGATGGCCTGTAGACTCCAGCTATGTGGAGTGCAGCAACGTAGAGAATGCCCACAAGTTGGAGCGTCCCCTGATGCTCGTGGTGGGTGAGATCGACGACAACGTGGACCCTTCCAGCACCTTCCAAGTGGTGAATGCCCTGGAGAAAGCCAACAAGGACTTCGAACTGGTGGTGATACCCGGAGCCCATCATACCATGGGCGAGGATTTCGGCGACCACAAGCGTTACGACTTCTTCGTGAAGAACCTTCTCGGTGTGAAGCCTCCTAAGTGGAGTGATGTCAAGAACTAGTTAATGCGTTCAGAAACGCAAGTAGATAAGCCAGGCACAAAAGTGCCTGGCCTTTCGTGGTTTATAATAAAAGAAGAAGATGAAGAGAAAAAGAATGATTGCCGTATTGGGCTGTTTGCTGTTTGCCTTTCTGCTCTTGACGTCGGCTGTAGCCCATACGCCAGGTAATGGAAATGTGAATGCCAGAAACATAACTATGAACGATGGGTTGCCAACCAATGCCGTCAGATGTATCGTGCAAGACAAGCAAGGCTTTATTTGGTTCGGCACCGACAATGGCTTATGCCGGTATGATGGATATGAAGTGCAGACTTTCTTGATTCCGCAAAATAAGTTTGACCAGTTTGTCTGTGCGCTTTATGTCACCGATGAGGGGTTGTTGGTAGGAACGGCTAGAGGAGCTTATCTTTTCAGTTTCCGTACCGAGCAGTTTACGCAGTTGAGCGATAAGATTACCACTCAGGTTGGTAGTTTTTCGCAAGATGGCGACGGGAATATTTGGATAGCAACGGGGCACAAGGGTGTTTACCGTTACAACTATCGTACTAATGCTTGCAAGAATTATCCGTTTGCCAAGTGGCAAGGCAAGGTGGCCTTGACCTTTGTAGATGCCAACAATCAGGTTTGGGCTTTGAGTAATGTGATTCCTTCTGCCCCTTACCGTCTCAACAAGTCGACGGATAGGTTTGAGGCGTTTCCATTGAAGTCTAATCTTACTCTCACGGGTATGAGTATGTTGCAAGTCAATGAAGGGTGTTTGCTTGTAGGTACTTGGGACAATGGATTGGTAAAACTGAATAGTGACGGCAGTGTAGAGCAGCTGATTAATCCTGCGGTGTCTAACGTTGCTCACCATATACATTCTCTTTTCAAAAAGTCTGCCACAGAAGTCTTGATTGGTAGTGATGACGGTCTTCTCCAGTATGACTTGCAGCAGAAGAGTTGGCGCCAATTATCTAAATTCTCTGATTCGAAACAGTCTATTGCAGAACGTTTTGTATACAGTATTGCCCAGGACAACGAAGGCGGAACTTGGATTGGAACCTTCTATGGGGGAGTGAGTTATTTCTCGCCGATAGGTGAGCGTTTTCATACTTATACCAGTGATGAGTCTTTGTCTGGGCTTCATGGCAATGTAGTAGGTCGATTCTGTGAGGATGCGCAGCACCGCATTTGGATAGCCACGGATGATGGAGGCGTCAATTGTTATGATGCCGCCAACGACCAGTTCCTAAGCTTTCCTGGCAAGCAGGTGTTGGCCAAGTATAATGTGCACGGACTGTATGTAGATGGTGGAGACCTTTGGATAGGTACCTATGGCAAT
The DNA here is from genome assembly GCA_963609615.1 of Oribacterium sp. GTDB lineage: Bacteria > Bacteroidota > Bacteroidia > Bacteroidales > Bacteroidaceae > Prevotella. The sequence goes on along the minus strand of CAVDKC010000007.1, from coordinate 7,328 downwards.
GGCTTGATTAAGATGAATTTGGCCACGGGGGCTATGCAGACATACCATTTGGATGGAAAATGGGCAAGCTCCAGTTGCTATTGCATCTTCCGTGACAGCTATCATCGTCTGTGGGCTACCTCTATGGAAAACGCCAATATACTGGATGAGCAGAGTGGCAAGTTCAAGGTGGTCAAGTCGTTCAAGGCTCTTACTATCGATGTCTCTGAGGACGGGCAAGGCAATGTCTGGTTTGCTACGCAAGGCCAGGGGCTTTGGCGTTTTTCTGCTAAGATGGCAGCAGGTAACAGTCTCTCCGGTAAGGCTTGGAAGCAGTATCTTTGCAGTGATAAGGACTCTACGACCATTTCTGGCGACCAAGTGAATTGTGTTCGCCAGAATGCTCAAGGCAAAATCTATGTAGCTACCGACCAAGGCATCTGTGAGTATCTTCCCAGTAAGGATTGTTTCCGAAAAATACGTTTGCAGACTAGTGCCATGGGGGTAAACAGCATTGTGATTAACCAAGATGAGATGTGGCTTTCCACTAGTCAAGGCATTGTACGGTATACTCCAGGCGAGAAGATACAGATGTATAATCGGTATGATGGCTTGACTTGCGAACAGTTTGTCGCTAATTCTGGGTTATTGGCATCAGATGGCAGAATTTATTTTGGAACTACATGCGGTTTTAATGCCTTTTTCCCTTATCAGATAAAGGTAAACCAAACGGCTCCTCCTGTGTTTATCACTTCGCTGGAATTATACAATCAGCATGTGAAGGTAGGAAGTGAGAAGTTGCCGGAGTCTCTGGGGCAGATAGACCAACTCGACCTGGCCTATGGCGACGACATGTTCAGTATCTCTTTTGCAGCTCTCAGCTATATTTCTCCAGAGAAGAACCAGTATGCTTACATGCTCGAAGGGTTTGACAAGGATTGGATTTATGCCGGGGGCGAACATAAGGCTACTTATACCAATATCCCCGCAGGTACTTATACCTTCCGTGTCAAGGCTACTAACAATGACGGTGTCTGGTCTAATCGTGAGGCCCAACTCAAGATAGAAGTGCATCCTCCTTTTTGGTGGAGTTTGCCGGCTAAGATACTTTACCTGTTGCTGATAGGTTATGCCATTTATCTCTACACCCAGATGAGGGTTCGTAAGGAAAAGCGCCGTCATCGCCGTGAGTTGCTGCAGTTGAGCGACAAGAAGGAACAGGAGGTGCGCGATGCCCGCTTGCAGTTCTTCACCATGATAGCTCATGAGATTCGCACCCCAGTATCGCTCATCGTCGGTCCTTTGGAGAACTTGAAGAGTGAGTGGGCAAAGTTGAATCTTTCGGTGAAGGACGGCAAGGTCATGGATGCCACCATTGACGTCATCGACCGCAATGCGCAGCGTCTGCTTAACCTTGTCAACCAGTTGCTTGATTTCAACAAGGTACAGCAGAGCGGAATGCAGGTGCATTTCAAGTTGCAGAATATCGCTAAGTTGATGCATGCTGTGGCAGAACGCTTTGAGCCGACATTGCTACGGAATGGGGCCCGCTTGGAGGTGGTTTATCCTAGCGATGAATTTGTCGCCGTTGTTGATAAGGAGGCTATCACCAAGATTATCAGCAATTTGATGACCAATGCCACCAAATATACCAAGGACTATGTCCTGTTGAGTTGTGAACTGGTAAACAGTGAATATTTCCGCATCCAGGTGGCCGACAACGGTGATGGAGTAAGCGACGATGAGCAAGACAAGATATTTTCTGCGTTCTACCAGGCGAAGGACAACAAACCAGGAACTGGTATCGGATTGAGTATCGTCAAGAATCTGGTGAGTGCCCATCATGGTCAGGTGGAAGTGAAATCGGAAGTAGGCAAGGGGGCTACCTTTATCGTTACATTGCCTATTCACCAGCAAGATGCCGTTGTAGGTGAAGAGGATGCTCAGGGCGTGAACAGTCAAGTAGTGGATGCTGATAATTTTGAGGCTGACAGGACAGACCCAACAGACCTGGAGGAAAAGGAGTCAGAGAAATCTGGTAAACCCACGATGCTTGTGGTAGAGGACGATGAAGACATGCGTATGTTTATAGCCTCCAATTTCACCGAGAGTTACCATGTCATTGTGGCCGAGAATGGAGCGGAAGGTCTCAGACAGCTTAGTCGGCATGCAGTCTCTTTGATTGTGAGCGACTGGATGATGCCAGAGATGGATGGAGCCGAATTCTGCCGTTGCGTGCGCAAGAATCCAGATACGAGCCATGTACCGTTTATCATGCTCACGGCGAAGACCGATGATAGTAGCAAGACAGAAAGTATGAACTGCGGAGCGGATGCTTATATCGAAAAGCCTTTCTCTATGAAGTACCTGGAGGCTTGTATCCGTAACATGATAGAGATGCGTCGTCTCTTGCAGAGCAAGTATTCTCATACTCCTTTGGAACCCATTACTCAGGTGGCTTCCAACTCGGTAGACAATGAGTTCTTGGTAAAGATGAACCAGTTGATAGAAGACAATCTTACCAATCCTTGTCTCAGTGTAGTATTCCTGGCAGAGCAGATGAATATCAGCCGCAGTTCTCTCTTTGCTAAAATCAAGGCATTGGTGGATGTTACGCCTAACGAGATGATACAGCTGGTGAAACTCAAGAAGGCGGCAGCCTTGCTCAGGAATGGGAATTATCGTATCAATGAGGTATGCTACAAGGTGGGCTTCAGCAGTCCTAGTTACTTCTCCAAATGCTTCCAAAAGCAATTCGGCATGAAACCTGGAGAGTTTGTGGGACAAAACGCAACTTCGGCTGTTACAACGGTACTTGATGCTTGAGTTGAGAGCATGATGTTATATAGGACACCTGCAAAATGAGGTACCCATCTGTTTTGATGGCACTTTTTCAAGGTGACTCATTTATGAATAATTCAGGCTAAAATATAAGCCATAGCTAGATTGTTGTCTAACCTAGCTATGGCTTGTATATAAAAAACTGTGTGTGAAATTAATGCACAATCATTTTCTTATTGCCTACAATGTAGACTCCTTGGGGTAAAGAGGCTGTGGCCTCTGAAGTATAGACGTTATGCTTAACTAATTGTCCTGTCATGTTGTATACATTCACTTTGTTACCGGGAATCAGTTTTTTTACAGCCTCTATGGCTGTAGGGTCATTGCCGTCATATTCGATGCTTGCCAGTTCTGCGCCTGTCTTGCTGGCATCAAAGTGGATGTTGAACACGAAAGAGACGATAGCACTCTCGGTAGCACTCTTCTGGTATTTCAATGCCTGGCGGATGGTGCGGGTGATTCCGTTGGTGTTTCTGCCGGGGTACTGACCGATGTTGAAGGTCAGCGAGCTAGGAGTGAACTCGGCGTAGGTGTAGCCGTTGGTATAGTTTGCTGTCACATTCCCGTTGGCCGCATACCAGTAACCATACCCGTTGGCAGAAGGAGTCTGCTTTACCAGAACTCCGCTGCGGTTCTCTGCGTAGAACATAATCTGCCCGTCCTTTGGACCAGCCGCAGAGTAGTTTACTATTTTGCTCGTCAGGTCTGCCAGGCTTAGCTGGAAGGCGGTACCCACCATAGCGTTGGCCTCGCCACCTACGGTCAGCGTGGTGCCTGAGTAGGAATTGGATGCAGGGAAGTAGACATCGTAGGTCAACTTGGCGTCGGCGATGGGACGGCCGTCGATGGTAGGGGCCATGTATACGATGGCATTTGAGCCGATGTCTGTTCCTTCTAGCTTGAAGGAGTATGGCCAGAGGTCATCGTTCTTGTTGATGTCTTCATCCCAGAGATGGCTCATGTATTTGGTAGGGGCTGGTGATACGACCAGCCACATCTTGTCTACGTTCTCTGGTACGGTCATCGTGAAGTCTTCGGTTACCTTGGCGTTCTTGAGGCAGTGTACAGCATCTTCGTTGATGTACTTTCGTGTTCCGTCCTTCAGCAGTACCACATAGCCGATGCGGAAGCCGCGGTTGTATCCGTAGGAATTTTTGGGGTATGTATCTTTGTCAAGAGTTACGTACCTGTTGCCGTTGAAGTATTCGCCTGGGTCTGCGTCGGCAAGTTTTATTCCGTTGGCTCTCATTTGCGGTGCCGTAAACGAGGTGGTAACAGTGGTTCCGGCAGCAGGTACTTTCAGAGGAATCACGTTGAAACCTGTGCTCTGTGGGCAACTGGCCAGTGCCACTTGATACTCCTTGTCGCCTATCTTGGCGCATCTGTAGTTGAAGTCGCCGATAAAGTTGGCGCGGTAGGGTTCGCATACGTCAAGGTCCCAGGTTACCAGTCGGCAAGCATAGTCGAAGTACATCCTGTAGAGTTCTTCAGTATTAATACTCTTGAGGTTCATCAGCACCTCGTTAAAGTCGGGGGCCTTTTTCGACATAGGGTGTTTCCATATTTGCGCAATCACAGTCGGGTCGTTATAGTACTGTGTCAGGTAGTACAAGAACCAGTAGCTTTGGTAGCGATGCCATTCGTGCGTGAAGGCATAGTTGTGGGTGTTGCGGAAAAGGCCCATGCTCTGTTCGTACATCAGCTCTGGGAAGGAGATGAGTCCTTGCCACTGTGCACATTGCTCCCAAATGCCTGCGCCGTTGCCGATAGGGTCGTGGAAGCCCACGTTTACGTTGGCGATGCTTCCGCCCTTGGAGGCATCAGAGTAGCACATGTACTGGAAGGAGTGACCTACCTCGTGAGCTACAGAGTGGCCTACCGGCTGACTGGTGTTAGGACTCAGCCAAAGTGCGGGCACGGTAAAGTCGTAGCCTGCGCCGTAGCAAGTCCATGTGGTGGTGTGGTTGAGCAGAATCATGCTCTTGTATTTGTTTACGTAAGAGTCGGTCGTATTGGCAAATCCCAGTTGCTCTACATTTATCTTGTAGAACGATTCAGCCTGCTGCAAGAGGTAGTCGATGTCTACGCGGTAGGTGGCATCGGCATTGCTGGGGTTGGTATTACCGTAGTTCTTGTCCCAGTACACGATAAAGTTGTCCGACTCTTTGCTGCGAGACTTTGACCAGGTGTACTTGTTCTCCGGGTCCGACTCTTTGTAGAGAGCCGAATCCTTTCCGAAGTAATAGGATGGATTTTTCCATTCGTTTGGAATGTAGAGTGCTTTTTGTGCGTGGGCACCAGCCACAGGCAGCAGGGCTGCCGAAAGTAGAAGTAAAAGTTTATTCTTCATTGTTGGCTTGCTTTTAGGTTTGTTCTTTTTGTTTTCGGGTGCAAAGTAACAGAAAAACTTTGAAATAGAATACAATAAAAGTCTGAATGTTTAGAAAAAACGTCTAAAAGTGAAGCGGGCTGCCCCTATGGAGTAACCATAGACTCAGCCCGCTTTACCCGTACAAGAGGAATATGCTATTTCTTGCTGGCTCTGACGAAGAAGCCGATCAAGAGGATATAGGCGATAAGAGAGCAAACCTCGCTCATAGGGTCAGCCCACCAGCTGTCGGCGATGCTTACCTCCACGCCTCCAAACTTCAATAGTGCGCTTACCACACCCATCAAGGCTCCGCCGGCTATGAAACCACTGGCTATCAAGGTACCCTTCTCGCCACGTTCGGCATTGACCTTTGCATCCTTAGAGCGGGAAGTAACATACCAGTTGACGGCTCCACCTACGAGCAGCGGAACGTTCAGCTCCAATGGGATAAACATACCGAGGGCGAATGCCAGGGCAGGAATCTTGAAGTAGGTGAGCACGATGGCGATGACGGCACCGATGGCATAGAGAATCCAAGGTGCGCCTACGCCGTTCATCAGAGGGTCAATGACGGCAGCCATGGCATTGGCCTGAGGGGCTGCAAGCGAGCCAGAGGCAAAGCCGTAAGTCTCGTTCAGGAGCATCATTACGCCGCCTACGGTGGCTGCGCTAACCAGCGTGCCTAGAAATTTCCATCCCTCCTGCTTCTTAGGCGTAGTACCCAGCCAGTAACCTATCTTGAGGTCGGTGATAAACGAGCCTGCCACGGAGAGAGCCGTGCATACCACGCCACCCATGATGAGGGCAGCGAGCATTCCTCCAGGACCTTTCAGGCCCACGCTCACCATCACCACCGAGGCGAAGATGAGGGTCATCAGCGTCATTCCCGATACAGGGTTGCTACCCACGATGGCGATGGCGTTGGCCGCCACGGTGGTAAAGAGGAAAGCGATGACTGCCACGAGCAAGATAGCGATGACGGCGAAGAGAAGGTTGCCGTCCATCACGCCAAACCAGAAGAAGAGGAAGGTAATCAATATGGTAACGAGCGAACCGATGGCGATAATCTTGAATGAGATGTCTCGCTGTGTGCGCTTCACGTTCTCGTCGGCCTCGCTCTTGCCTTTGAGTTCCTTGGCAGCCAAGCCTACGGCACTCTTGATGATGCCCCAGCTCTTGATGATGCCGATGATACCGGCCATGGCGATTCCGCCGATGCCGATGCTGCGTGCATAAGCCTTGAATATTTCCTCGGGGCTCATCTCACCCACAGTCTTCACGATGCTGGGGTCCCATGCGCTGAGTACGGTGTCGTGGAAAGCCACGCTCATGCCCGGCACGATGAGCCACCATACCACGAGCGAACCGAGGCAGGTGTAGAAGGCATACTTCAGACCGATGATGTATCCCAGTCCGAGTACGGCGGCACCTGTGTTCACCTTGAAGACGAGCTTCGCCTTGTCTGCCAGGTCACACCCCAGGCTTACCACGCGGCTCGTGAAGTTCTCGTTCCACCAGCCCAGGCTTGCCACGATGAAGTCGTATAGACCGCCCACCAGTCCGGCGATGAGCAGCGGTTTGGCTTGGTCGCCGCCCTTGGCGCCGCTTACGAGCACCTGCGTGGTGGCTGTGGCCTCAGGGAAAGGATACTTGCCGTGCATGTCGCTCACGAAGTATTTGCGGAACGGAATCAGAAAGAGGATTCCGAGCACGCCTCCGAGGGCAGAGGCCAAGAATATTTTCATAAATGAGGTGGTCATCTCCGGGTACTTAGCCTGTAGGATATAGATGGCCGGTAGGGTGAAGATGGCACCTGCCACCACGGCCCCCGAACAGGCTCCGATGCTCTGGATGATGACGTTCTCGCCGAGGGCCTTGCTGCGCTTGGTGGCAGTGCTCACGCCCACGGCGATGATGGCGATAGGGATGGCAGCCTCGAATACCTGTCCCACCTTCAGACCGAGGTAGGCGGCTGCGGCAGAGAAGATGACGGCCATTACGATACCCCAGGTTACCGACCATCCGTTTACCTCGGGGTAAACCTTGTCGGCAGGCATCAATGGCTTATATTCCTCGCCATCCTTCAGTTCTCGGAATGCATTCTCCGGGAGGTTTAAGTTTTCTTCCATACTATTAT
>CAVDKC010000006.1:0-40275 GCA_963609615.1 Oribacterium sp. | reverse complement strand
ATTATGCAGGCAGAAAGCCGATGCTTGGTGTCTGTCTGGGACATCAGGCGATAGGCGAGGTGTTTGGCGCCCAGCTCACCAACCTCAGCGACGTGTATCACGGAGTGGCAACCCCCTGCACCCAGTTTGGCAACGACCCCATCTTTGCCGGTCTTCCCAAGCGCATAGAGATAGGCAGGTATCATTCGTGGGTGGTAGACAGAACCCACTTCCCGGAGTGCCTCGACGTGACGGCGGTGAGCGACGACGGTTGTATTATGGGGTTGAAGCACAAGAACTACGACATCCACGGCATCCAGTTCCATCCCGAGAGTGTCTTGACACCCGACGGAAAGACCATGGTCAGAAATTGGCTGGAGATGTAATCATACGAAAGAAGGCTTTTGGTTGTTGCCAAAAGCCTTCTTTCATATTTATTTCAAACCATCGGCATCGCCAGTGGTTTTCAGCCCATTGCTTTTTTCTCTGGGAGTGATGTTCACGTCCTTAGTTACAGTACCCTCGATGAGATTGGCATCAAATGCCATCTTCTTGTCGGTGCAGTTGATATTCTCGAAGGTGAAATCCACCAATCGGTACTTTTCGCTCTTGGCCACATCAAAGAAATTGTCGCAATCCATCTTGATGTTTTTGATGGTGATGTTGTTGCACTGGCTCAAAGGCATGTCCTTGCGGTCGCCAGGTTTGAAAAATTGCGTCCATGGCTTTACAACGATAAAGCTGCCTGTGGTACCTTGGATATTGTCTACCGTCACATATTCGTAGTGTTGCGGTGTGTCAGGGCGCATCTTGAGCCAAAGTACACGCTGTGCATTTTGTACCTTGATATTGCGGAGTACGATGTTGCGGTCGTTCACGCTCTCACTGCCCAGTGTCATACAGCCATGTACCACGCCGTAGTTGCAGTTTTGGATCAGTACATTGTAAACAGGACCATTCTCTGGTGCTTGGTCTGCCCAAGTACCTTTGCCACCCTTAATGGCGATGGCATCATCGTTTACGCTCATGTAGCATCCTTGTACCAGCACATCGTGGCAAACATCGATGTCGATGGCATCGCTGCTGGGCGCTTTTATACCCTTGGTTGGGGCAAAGATGTAGCAATCCAAGAAACGGACGTGGTCACAACGGTAGATATGGTTAGTCCAGAAAGGGCTGTTCTGGATGTGAACATCCTGTACCGTTACGTTGCTGGAGTTGGAGATGTAGACGAGGCGGGGGCGCTGTGCATCCTTGTTGGTACACTGGCGATTCCATGTGCGGCGAATCCAGAACTCCTCCCAGTAGTGACGCCCGTTGCCGTCGATGGTTCCCGGACCGGCAATGGTGAAGCCGTCACACTTGTCGGCATTGATAAAGGCAGAGAAGTATTTGCAGGTTTCGCCCTCGATACGCGTCTCCAGGACAGGGAAATTGGCGATGCGGTCGCTACCCTTCAGTTTGCCACCTTCTGAGACATAGAGATGTGTCTTGGGGCGGAAGAAGAGAGCACCGCTCTGATAGGTACCGGCAGGAACTACGATGACACCGCCGCCATCTTGTGCAGCGCGGTCGATGATAGTCTGTATAGCCTGGGTCTGAATCAAAGTGCTGTCATCCTTCACTCCATAATCCGTGATAACATACTTCTTGCCGAGTGTATCTACATTCACTTTTTGGGCATTGCAGAACCAAGCGTCCATCTTGCTTCCGTCAGGCCAAAGCTCGGTCTGCGCCTTCTTGACCTTCTTCTGTTTCTTTGCGGCTTGTGTGTTTAGAGGCGAAAAAGCCACTAGGCAAGCCATCAGCCAAATATATTTCTTCATTACTTTCTTTTTCTAGATGTTACTTTCTTGCTTACTGTGGTAGACAGGTTCTGCAGTTTGTAGTACTCCACGGCACCCAGCAAGAGGCACCCGGTGCCATAGTCCTCGAAGTCTGGCACGGAAGTAAAGGTGACTGGCTGACCGGCAGAAGGATCCTTGCCTGTGCCCTGGTTGTAGCCGATGAAACCGTCTGCGTGTACAGAGGCAGCAAGTGCTTTCCATGCCTTGTCCATAGTATTCTGATAAGTGGCTCTAGGCAGAATGCCCTGTTGTACGCCCCATGCCATTCCATAGAGGAAGAGGCCTGTGCCTGTCATCTCAGGCCCACCATAGTTGGCAGGACAGACAAGGCTCACGTTCCAATAGCCGTCCTCACGCTGGCTTTTCAGGATAGCCTTGCTCATCAATACAAAATCTTTCTTCAGATACTGGTAATACTTGTCGGTCTTGGGCAAGGTCTGCATCACGCGTACCAAGGCAGCGTACACCCATCCGTTGCCGCGGCTCCAGTAGCAGTTACTGCCGTCTTGCTCCTTGTAGGGTGGTACATAGTCCTTGTCTCTCCACCAGAATCCCTCTTTTTCGTTGAACAGGCCGTTGGCTAGGGTGTCACGGCTCCACTTGTAGGAGTTCATCGCATAGTCTAGATACTTGCGTTCGCCTGTTATCTTGGCATACTTGGCATATACGGGCATCGCCATCTGGATGGCATCTATCCATGTCCAGTAAGATACCTGGTTGGTACCCATCTGGTGGTCTAGGTTCTCCTTGATTTTACTGATGTCTTTCTTGCCACCCGTCTGCACATAGCGGTCCAGGTAGGTCTGCTGGCAGCACTGGTTGTCGGCATCGGTATCGTTTACGCTGTTGCGGGCCGTCCACTTGTGGTAGTCAGCCCACTGGTCGGTGTAGTCGAGGTAGCGCTGCTGTGGGTCTATCTCGTAGAGAGCCATCAGTCCCTCGTAGTAAACGGCGCGGGTCCAGAGATTGCTGGTGCGCTTCTTCTTTACGTAAGTGTCGATGGTAGGGTCGCTGTACTTCGTCATGAAGTAATCGTTGGTGCGATGTGCCACCTCCAGGATTTCTTGTTGCAATGTGCTTTGGGCGGATATAGAGGTTAAGCCCACGAATGCACAGAGGGTTGACAGGATTAGTTTCTTCATTTTGTTTGTTTTTATTTGATTTCTGTTAGTATTACACGGCTGTTCAGTCCGCTCGGCACAGGCTCCCAGTTGGCGTAAGTGGTCTTTTTGTAGTTGATATCCACTACGTTGATTTCCTTCATCTTGCGCCATTTTACGCCTTTTCGGTCTAGTTCGGCTATGCGGTTGGCGGGCAGGTTGGTTACCTCGATGCGGAGGGTATTGTTGCCTTTCTTCAGGACATCCTTGCAGTTGAGAATGTAAGGCACCGCCCATGCGCATCCGATGTATTGGCCGTTGATGTAGACACGGGCACTCTCACGTACATCCCCCAGGTCGATGGCCCATTGCTTCTTGGCATCGTCCTTCGACAGCTTGAAGGTCGTCTCGTAGATGCCTGTTCCCATGGTCACCTTGGTTTTCCCGTCCAGGTTCTCCCAGGTCTGCAGTCCCTTCAGTTGGTAGGTTTTGTCTACCTGTGGCTGTTCTTCGGTAAAGGAGAGCGACCAGTTGTTGGCAGTGAGGTCGATGCTCTTGCCATCGACGGCTTGTTGTATTTCTGGGGTAAGGGAAGCCAACTCGTTACCTGCATTCCATTCGCTTACAGGCCTTTTGAAAACGAGGAGTATGCGGCTTTCGCCACTCTTCAGGTTAACTTCCAAACCCTTGTCTGAGATATTGGCTGTATGATATTCGCCAGTCATCGGGAAGTACCACACGCCATATTTCTCGCCATGGGCCAGTGTGACGGTAGACTTCACATCGTTAGGGGTTAGGTTGGCGATGAAGTAATGATGTCCTACGGCATTGTTTCGGCGAATGATTTTCAGCCCCAGTTGTTTCTTCATCATCTCCGGCTTTGCGGCCTGAGTCATCGCTTCCGTGTTGTCGCCTTTGATGATTTTAGCTCCCTGTGCCTTGAGGTCGGAGATGTGCTGGATTACGTCGCTGGGCATAATGTTGTTGCCGGGAATGACGAGTGCTTTGTAGCGGGTACCGGCGGCAGTCTCTATCATACCGTCTTTGAAGGTACACGTGCGCAGGTACTTGTCACTGATATAGTCGCAGTCGAATCCTGCCTTGTCGATGTCGAGGATGACCTGGATAAATTCCGGTGCTTTCTTCGCCATACTGTGAATGTCAAACTGCATCAGCCAGTTCTGGGTGTCTTTGCGCCACATGTCTCTTACCGGCAGGTACACCAGGAAGTCGTTGTCGGGTTGTCCCCACTGCAGGTAAGTCTGGCAGTTGGTGATGTATTTCATCAGCTCGGGTGCATCACGCCAAATGCTGTTGGTAGGGCTCATGTCTACCGAGGCATAGAATTTCCATCCCGGCCATGGGTCGTTCTTGGGCGAATAGGCGGTTCCATGGAAGAATATATGGTTTACACCAGCACAGAACATCAAGTCCAGGTCTGGCTTCATCTGGCTGAGAGAGGTACGGAAATGCTCGGTGAGCCAAGTGAAGGTTTCGCTCGATGTATACTTCTTGCCTGTGATGTGGGTGGCAGAAGGAGCATACTTCAGCATGCTGAGGTCGCTGAAGTTGGGGCGAGTCTTGCCGGGGTCTTGGCGCAATCCCTTGATGCCGAAATTGGTCAGGCCGAAACCTTCGATCTCCGGAATGTCTACGGCTGCATAGCAGTCGATGAGATTGGCTGGCGAACCGTGTGCCTGATTGCGGGTGATGGCACCGCGGTCGTGCGCCCATTTGGTCCACTGCTCGGTAAAGTTGTGCAGCAGCATGTCGCCCAAGGTCTCCCGATAGTCGCTTACCACCTCGGCATCGCCGTCCAGAAACTCGGGGAACTTGTCCTGCAACTTATATCCGTGCATTTTTTCAAACTCAGTGAGTAGGGTAGGCGTCCAGTTGGCACCATACACCTCATAACTGTCATTGAAGAAAGTATGGGGATAAGGAGTCTTCGAAGCCACGAAAGCACTGTCGATATGTGCCAGATAATGCGCAACGGCGGTAGAGTCGAAGTGGTCGATAACATATCCCTCGCCACCGGGAGCCGCACGCTTTACCTTCTGGCGGGTACGGCTTTCGTAGAGGGCAATGACACGTTTCTTCTTGTTTTGGCCGTCTATCGGGAACGCCTTGATGACCTTCAGTTTCGCGAAGGCACGCTCCTTCTGGGGTACATCGAAGTCGATGTCCATGAGTTTCTGCTTCACTTCTACGATGGTGTCTACGAACACCGCCTTGCAGGCAGCCTCGCTGACAGGTACCCAAGGCCCGCCAAACGGCCAGCCCGTACCCGTAGCCATATCGGTCTCGATGCCTACCTCCTTGTTTTCCTTTTCCACAAACTTGAGCATGTCCATCCATTTGGGGGAGAGGTAAGGGATGTCGTTCTTGTCGTTGTCCTGTACGCCATAGAGCGGCGTAATCTCCACGGCGCCGATGCCGGCCTTGGCATATTCGTCTAGGTTCCACTTCAGGTTTTCCTTGTCTACGGCAGATCCCATCCACCACCATCTTACTCCAGGCTTAGATTCCTGAGTGGGAGTGGGGAGAAACTGTGCAGATGCAGTAAATGCAGGGTTTGCGAGCAGAGCAAGTGCAAAGCCAAAACTCCTGATTGCCATTGTTTGTTTCTTCATATAAATATGGTTTTTAAGTAATAAAGTTCTAACATAGGACGGTTTTATCCTTATCAGATGCAAAGATACGATAAAAAAATGGAGAACAACATACTTATCGTACGTAATTTTATAAAATCGTACATTTATAAATATTTATAGGGAGAGAAAGCCCGACAAGGTTTGAGCATTGTGCTCGCCTTGTCGGGCTTTCTGTGTTCATGTACTCTAATCCTTTTGTACAAACTTACCGTTGCTGTTTTTGTCCTTACGGAAAAACTTAGAGTTTATTCTTCAAGAAGTCAATCTCTACGATTCTCAATACAGGCTTGCCCTTCTTCACACCGATGAAGTCGAGACTGCTGGCCTTGCCGCCAGCCAACTCTTTGGTGTCGCCGAGCTGAGTCTTGCTCTTGGCGTCGCCCACCATCTTGATGGTAAGCTCGCGAGCCTTTACGGGTTTGTCTATCTTGATGTGTACGTAGCCGAGGCAAGCGTAAGTATAGCCTTCCCATACCTTCTTCTTGCCGGCGTAGATGGCAAGCGGATACATCTTGTCGCGCCATCCTGTGAGCTTTACGGTGATTTCATTCACCATCTCTTTTGGGGCGAACTGATAGGTAATCCAGGCGTTTTCGGGATTTCCGTCGCTCTTCCATTCGGATGTCTCGTCATCGTCGTATGTCTTCTGGGCATCCTCCTGATTGCTGCCTGCTACGACACCTGCGATATCCAGTGTCTCCTTGATATCGGTGTAGGATGGGGTAGAAGGAGTCTCGCCACGAGAGAGGTCGCACTTCAAGGTATGCTGAGGCAAATAATGGGGAATGTCCACTTTCTCGGTGTTCAGTTCGATACCAGCCACGCCCTTGATGCCGTCGGCTCCTGCAAATATCTTGATGTTTCCAGGGTTGGTGGTGCTGCGAATCAAGATTCTGTTTACGCCACATTCTACAGGGAGGTCTATGCTTCCGATGCAGTTGTCGAATGTATTGTCGCTATCGGTAGAATCGAGGATGTCGGCTGCCTTGCGAACAGCTTTCTGTTCGGCGGTCTCATTCTTGTCTACCACGAGGTTCTGCTTCTTGGCAGCAAGAGCCTTCTTGATGTCCTCGTTAGGGGTAGCGATGCCACCTATCCATTCCATTTCGCCCTGGTAGTTGAAGTGGATGGTGCGGTTGTCGAGTGGGCAGCGTCTGCCTGCCTTGTCTACCACCTCTACCTGCACGAGTGCCATGTCGGCACCGTCGGCCTTGAATCCCTCGGGGTTCTGGATGCTGGTAAGCTTGATGTGGTGAGGTTCGCCTGCGGTTTCTATCGCATAACGGCTCGTTTCTTTTCGGGAAACCTCATTCTTCTTTCCCACTTTTTCGTAGGTGTAAGCCACTGCCTCTATCTTTCCTTCCTCGAATGGAACATTCTTCCAGGTGAAGAGCCACTGGTTGCTGCGTTCTCCCTTGCCCAGGCTCTTGCCGTTTATGAAGAGTTCTACCTCGTCGCCTGTGCTCACTACATATTCTGTGGTCTTGACGGTGCCTGGCTTGTAGTTCCAGTGACCTATGATGTAGGTGGCATCCTTCTCTGGAGATATCCATCCGTTCCACATTACTTGATGGGCGAAGAAGGCATCCTTCGGAATGCGCATGGCATCGGTTACACCGCTCGAACGGTAGTTGGCCTCGCCACGGTGGTGCGTGTTGGTATCGGAGAAGATAATCTTGGTACCGCCGTCGCTCACACGCTTGCCGGTGCCAGGTCGCTCCTGCCAATACTCAAACCATCTTTCTACCATGCTTGCCGCAAATACATCCATATTGTGGTTGTACTCGACGGCTGGTTTGCCACGGTAGAGCGGACCGTCGCCTTCCTTGTGGTAGGGGAAGCTCTGCTCGTCCCAGTATTTGCGCAGTCCCTCGTCGCGATGGTACTCCATCGACCACATCGGGTGCTTCTTGCTCTTGTTGATGTAGAGCATTTCGCCGCCATATTCCGCCTCGTCGATGTTGAGCATCTCCCGGCTGCCGCTGGCTCTGCCTCCGTGAGGGTCGAACTCATCGCGGATGGCTTTCATCTGGAGCATATGCTCACGGCTTACGCCCTTGTTGCCACTCTCATAGAAGATGATGCTCGGGTTGTTGCGGTTGTAGATGATGGCTTCCTTCATCAGTTCCAGTCGCTGTTCCCAGCGTCTGCCATCCACGTCTTTCTCTGCATCGCCTGCCGGCATGGCTTGGATAAGACCTACACGGTCGCAGCTCTCGATATCTTGTTTCCATGGGCAAACGTGCATCCAGCGAACGAGGTTGCCGCCAGATTCCACCATCAGCTTATTGCTGTAGTCGCTCAGCCAGGCAGGTACGCTCATACCTACGCCTGGCCACTCGTTACTGGTGCGCTGGGCATAGCCGTGCATCATGATGGCACGGTCGTTGAGATAGAACTTGCCTTCGCCAAACTGCGTCTTGCGGAAGCCGGTTCTTGTAGCCACATCATCTATCTTGCTGCCATCGTCTGCTTTCAATAGGGTCTTTACGGTATAGAGATAACCATATCCCCAACTCCAGAAGTGAGCATTTTGCAACAGTCCGCTTACCTTGACGGTCTTGCTTTCGCCAGGCTGTAGCGTATATCTCTCACCGTCAAAATGTCCTACCTCCTTGCCGTCGGCATCCAATACCTTGGCAAAGAAGCGGAAACTCCTAGGCTTGGAATCCTCGTTCTTTACCTGTGATTCGGCATTGACTGTTACCTTCTTGCCGGCAATGTCATAGTTGGAACCATAGATATAGGTTCCTGTTGTCTTCAGATTGTTGTAAAGAGGAAGAGTCTGATAGAGTTTGTCTGTGACATGGAGAAAGACATTCTTCGGGATACCGCCATAGTTGGCGTTGAAGTTCTTGTCGTTCCATTGGTAGCGTTGCCCTGTGGTGCGCTCATGGTAGTTCCAAGAGTTGTCTACACGTACAGCGATGATATTCTCTCCCTTAATAATATAAGGTGTAAGGTCGAAGCCGCTCGCCATTACGCCGTTTTCGGTATAGCCCACTTTCTGGCCGTTGAGCCAGATGTCGGCACCGAAGCGTACGCCCTCAAACTCGATGAAGTACTTGCGGTCGCCTACTTCCTGGATGTTGAAGTGCTTGCGATACCACATGATGGTGTCGCTGAGATTTTCGATGGAAACCTTGAATGCCTCCTTCTCGTTGAAGGCGCGAGGCAGGGTGACTTGCTTCCATGCAGCATCTTGGTAGTTAATGGCTTCGGCTCCTTTGAAATCGCCGACATGGAGTAGCCATCCTCCATTAAAGTTGAGTTTAGTTCTTTCTACGGCATTTGCATCTATCAGAGCGGCAAAAGCCAGAAGAAGCAGTAGTAGTCTTTTTCTCATTGTCTTTTGATTGGTTTGGGTAAACAACTTGGAGGCTTTGAGCCTCATTTTTTCTAATTCTGATGCAAAGATACTGATATTATGCGAAAAAGTATCTGTTGTTTGGTTCATAATATGGTAAAATTGTGCATAAGTGCCATGATAATGATTCCTGTTGTCAAATGTCGTAGCCAAAATGTCAAAACAAAAGGGTGGGGATTACCTGGAATTTACTATCTTTGCAGCAAATTTAAAACAAAAACTAGAAACAAGAAAAATATGAGTAGTATTTTAGAAGGTCGTCCTGCCTTGAAAAAGGAGGTCGATAAAATCGCAGAAGTTGCCGGTTATCTCTGGCAGAACGGATGGGCAGAGCGTAATGGTGGTAATATCACCGTCAATATCACCAATATGGTGGACGACGCTATCAAGGCTTTGCCGGCTATCAGCGAGGTGAAGCAGATAGGTACGGTTCTTCCTGCCTTGAAGGGTTGCTATTTCTTCTGCAAGGGTACTGGCAAGCGTATGCGCGACTTGGCTCGTTGGCCAATGGATAATGGTTCCATTATCCGCATCCTCGACGATTGCGCCAGCTATGTCATTATCGCCGACAATCCTGTGATGCCTACCTCAGAACTTCCTAGCCACTTGAGCGTTCATGCTCGTCTCATCGAGAAGGGCAGCAACTATAATGCCACAGTGCATACGCACCCCATCGAGCTTATCGCCATGAGCCACAACAAGAAGATGATGGGTAAGGACGTGTTGAGCAACTTGCTCTGGAGTATGATTCCTGAGACCAAGGCTTTCTGCCCACTCGGCTTGGGTATCGTACCTTACCAGTTGCCTGGCAGCTTGAAGCTCGCCGAGGAGACTTTGAAGGAGTTGGAAGACTACGACGTGGTAATGTGGGAGAAGCATGGTGTCTTCGCCAAGGGACTTGACGTGATGGATGCCTTCGACCAGATAGACGTGCTCTCCAAGAGTGCCAAGATTTACATCGACTCCAAGTGCATGGGCTTTGAGCCTGACGGCATGAGCCAGGAGGAGATGGCAGAGATGACCAAGGCTTTTAATCTGCCAAGATAATAATAGTGAGTCAGACTATAACTATATAGGTTAGATTAGGTTTTATTAGGTTGCTTTTTAAGGGTATAAAGTAAGTTTTTAGGTTAGATAAATAATAAGTTAATCCCCGATCATTGTGAAATGGTCGGGGATTTTTAATGTTCTTTCTGGAAAACTGTTTGTGTCAGTCCATGTGGAATAGCTCTTCCAACGGAATGCTGACTGGGGAATTGTCGGGGTTCACCTCCATGATGTCGGCCATCATATCCCACCATTTCTGGGTGATGGGGTCTACGTTGGTGGTGTCCTGGCTGTTGGTGTCGCTGTTGCATTTCTGTACGGCAAAGAGCAGGTTGGTGTCCTTGTCCCAGAAGATGCTGTAGTCGCTTACTCCCTGGTCCTTGATCATCTGTTTCAATTCTGGCCAAATCGCAGCATGGCGCTTGGCGTATTCTTTCTCGCATCCCTTCTTGAGATACATCTTGAATGCAAAACGCTTCATCTAGTTTAAAGTTAAAAGTTTAAAGTAAAAAGTTAAATCAGCTGTGGCAGGAAACTTGAGATAATCAAGACGATGATGCCTACCACCAGTACGGCGATGGTCTTCTGCGAACAGCCCTTCCATTCCTTCAGGATGATGCCCCACACATTGGAGAATACTACGTTGAGCGCCATCAAGATGCAGAAAGACAGGGTCATGAGGGTGGGGGACTCGGTGAGAAAACCCTTGCCTAGTGACAAGCCAAAGAACTGGCTGTACCACAAGGCTCCAGCCAAGGCACAGAACAAGAGGTTGTTGCCCCATACTTCCTTCTTCTGGTAGTCGCCCCAAGTGTGGTTCTTGCTGTTCTGGTAGAAACAGTAGACGGCATTGGTGACGAAACCGCCCAGCGTAACGAGGAAGGTGGCGGGTAAGGTTTTGTACATGTCGGGGGTGAGCGTACCGAAGTTGATGTCTGCTCCGAAGGCGAGACCTACATTGAAGCAACCGCTCATGAAACCGGCCAGCAAGGCAATGGAAAGACCCTTGGGAAAGTTGAAGTCCTTAACTGCCGCCTTCTTCTCCTCCTCAGAGAGGGAAGAGGCCTTCATGCTGCCTGCCACACCGATGATGGCGATGCCGATGAGGGTAACAGCCACACCGAGAATTACGCTGAAGGTAAGGCTCGACAGGGCATTCAACTCAGGGAAGAAGATGTTGAGTAGCACGGGCCCCATGATGGTACCAAGTCCGGCGCAAGTGCCGAGGGCGATACTCTGGCCGAGAGCCACGCCCAGATAGCGCATGGAGAGGCCGAACGTCAGTCCACCCACGCCCCAAAGCACTCCGAAGAGCATGGTCATCGCCACATTGAATCCGTATCCATCGAATAGCTCGAAGAACGAGTGTCCCGCAGGAACTGCTAGCATGGCACCCAATAATGGCAACACGAGCCAGGCGAACACGCCCTGTACTATCCAGTAAGACTCCCAACTCCAGTCCTTGATTTTGTTGATAGGAACATAGCAGCTAGACTGGCAGAAGGCACCGATGGCTATGATTAAAAGTCCTATGATTATTTCCATTGTTTAGTTAGTTGTTAAGTGAAGAGTGAAGAACGAAGAGTGAAGAACGAAGAGTGATGAATCCAATACTCTTGTAATATCTTATCATATATGTATAATAATCTGTTAGCAAGATAAGCACATGAATTCTTCGTTCTTCACTCTTCGTTCTTCACTTATTAAACTCGTTTAGCGAGCACTTCTGCCTCGTATTTCTCGATGTCGGCGATGTATTCCTCGCCCACAGGGATGTTGTTCTTCAGATTAAAGTAATCGTACACGGCACCGAATGGCAATGTCTTCTCTTCCTCCAAGAGAGCCAGGCGCTGGAAGAGCTTGCCCTCGTCCTCATACTTGCGCAATGCATCAAGAGGCTCCAGGAATGCCTGCAACAATGACTTCTGGGCTGCACGTACACCGATGATGTAGGCACCTATACGGTTGATAGAACCGTCAAAATAGTCGAGACCGATGTGGGCACGGTCGAGGGCGTTGGCGCGTACCAACTCAGAGAAGAGGTTGCGGGTATTGTCGTCGAAGAGTGTTACGTGGTCTGAATCCCAGTGCATAGGGCGAGATACGTGGAGCATCAGCTCTGGCACGAAGAGTAAGAGGGCTGAAACGGCGTCTGATACGTTCTCTGTAGGCTCGTAGTGACCTGTGTCGAGAGTGTACATCACGTTGTTCTTGGCGCAGTAGCCAGCGTAGAAGTCGTGAGAACCTACGGTATAAGCCTCCAGACCAATACCGAAGAGCTTAGCCTCCAGACAAGACTTCATGCCTGGCAAGTCTTCCTTCAGAATCTCGTCGAGAGAGTTCTTCAAGATTTCACGATAGCGTCCCTTCTCTACGGTGATGTCCTTGGAACCATCGTGTACCCAGATGTTCATGATACATGGGTCATTCTGATACTTACCCATGGCATCGGCGATGTGGCGGCAACGCTTGGTATGCTCTATCCAGAACTCGCGGATGGCTGGGTCGGGGTTGGAGAGTGAGAGGTTGCCGCTCTTGGGGTGAGAGAATGAGGTGGAGTTGAAGTCGAGCTTCATGTTCTGCTCTTTGGCCCACTGCATCCAACCGGTAAACTGGTCTACAGTAACCTCGTTGCGGTCAATCTGCTTGCCGCCGAACTCACCGTAAATCTCGTGCAGGTTGAGGCGGAATGTACCAGCCAAGAGAGAGTTTACCTTCTCGATGTCCTGGCGGAGCTCATCAATGTTGCGGGCCTTGCCGGGATAGTTGCCCGTGCTCTGAATACCACCAGAGGCAGCCTCGCCGCGCTCGAAGCCCACTACGTCGTCGGCCTGCCAGCAGTGCAGAGAGATAGGAGTCTTCTCCAATGTCTCGATAGCCTTGTCTGTATCCACACCCAGAGCAGCATAGCGCTCCTTGGCAATCTCATAATTCTTAGTAATCAAATCTGCTTTCATAATTTGTCTTTAGTTTTATTGTTTGTTGTTTTTGATGATACTTTTTATAAATATATTACTTGGTGATTTCGAGGAACCGCTCGTAGGCATTGTCCCAAATCTCCTTGTCTTGCGGCTCAAACTTCTGGAGGTCTAGTGAGTTGGCGATAATCTCTCGCATCTCCCAGATGTCCTTCACTAGTCCAGAGGCTTTAGCCTGAAGCATGATGTTGCCGATGGCGGTACCTTCCTGTGGACCAGCCAGTATGGTTACACCGCAACTGTTGGCTGTAAACTGGTTGAGATACTTGTTGAGCGAACCTCCTCCGATAATATGGAGCACATTGATGTCGAAATCAGCAAACTCCTTGAGCCATGTGAATATCTGGCGATAACGGAGAGCCAGGCTCTCGAAGATGCAGCGGCAGAACTCCCCGTACGTCTCTGGTACGCGTTGCTTAGTCTTCTCGCAATACTCCTTGATGGCTTCCACCATAGAGGATGGGTTGGCAAAGGCGGCATCGTCGGGATTGATGATACTCTGGAAGGCGGGCTGTTCCATGGCATCGGCTATCAGTTTGCCGTGGTCGAGACAGGCTAGGTCGCCCTGCTTGGCTGCCACCTCTTCCTTCCACTCCTTGCGGCAACGCTCGTAGATCCACATGCCGCAGATGTTCTTGAGGAATCGGGTGGTGCCCTCTATGCCGCCCTCGTTGGTGAAGTTGAGGTCATAGCTACGCTCATTGATGATTGCCTTCTGAGTCTCGATGCCCATGAGGCTCCACGTGCCCGAACTGAGGTAGGCGAACTTCTCGTCCTTGGCGGGTACGGCAGCCACGGCACTCGCCGTGTCGTGTCCTGCTACGGCAATCACGGGAACGGCTTCCAGACCCGTCATCTTCTGCACTTCCTCCGTAAGGGTACCGATGATGGTGGCGGGAGAGGTCATTTCGCCAAACTGCGTGCGCTTCAAACCGAGGCTTTCCACCAGCTCCTCGTCGAGGTCGCCTGTCAAGGGGTTGAGAATCTGTGAGGTGGAGGCTACCGTGTATTCACAGACGGTCTTGCCTGTGAGCATATAGCTGAGGGCATCGGGGATAAAGAGCACCTTGTGGGCGTTCTCCAGTGCCACGTTGCCAGCCTTGCGCATCGCATAAATCTGGAAGAGGGAGTTGAAATTCATAAATTGGATGCCAGTCTTGTCGTAGACCGCCTGCTTGCTCACTTTCTCGTCGAAGTATTTCTCCATCATCCCGAAGGTGTGAGGGTCGCGGTAAGCCATAGGGTTACTGAGGATGGCTCCGTTCTTGTCGATATAGACAAAATCGCAGCCCCAGGTGTCGATGCCGATGCTCTCGATGTGTATGCCGCGCTGGGACACGAGCTTCAGCCCCAAAATAATCTCGTAGAAGAGGGCGAAGATGTCCCAGTAGAAGTGCCCGCCAGTCTCAATGAGTCGGTTGTCGAAACGGGTGAGCTCCTGAAGGTCGAACTTGCCGTTGTCTAGACAGCCCAGGATGGTTCTGCCACTGGTGGCGCCCAGGTCTACGGCGAAGAAGTGTTTCTTTTGTTCCATTCTGATTTTAATTTGTTTTTAAGTTGATGTAATTGTTTAAGATGTTATTGTCGTGATTTGGTTGCAAAGGTAGCATGAAAAAGGCGAATGGAACAAGAGAAAATGATTTTCGTGCTTGAGTTTTTGGCGGAAGATTCCTTCCGCCTATCGTGTCATGTTTCTGAAGTCGGAGGGTTTCATGCCCGTCTGGTTCTTGAACTTGGCAGAGAAATAGTCGGGCGACTCAAAATTTAGGCGGTAGGCTATTTCCTTGATGCTCTCGTCGGTAGTGGAAAGCAACTCCTTGGCTCTCTGTAATTTGAGCGTCTGTTGGTAGAGCGCGGGGGCAAACCCCGTGTGCTCCTTGAAGAGTTTGCGGAAGGAGGAGTAGCTGATGCCCAGCTCCTGTGCTATCTCCTGGATGGTGAGCGTGTCTTCCAGCGACTCTCTGATGCGCAGGCGTGCCCGGTTTACCAAGTCTACGTGCTTGGAGTCTTTGCTGAGGATGATGTTGCGTTCCAGGGAGTACATCTTGCCGATGAGGTGGTTTACGATGCCCGCCATGGTCTGCTGGGCGTAGGCGGCCTCCTCCTGGGCGGTGTCGTAGGCCTCTTTGTAGAGGCTGATGATTTCGTTGCTGAAGCCCACGTGATAGATGGGGCTTTCGGGCGAGAGGAATCCGGCCTTTACGCGGTCATCGATGTTCTTTCCCTTGAACCCTATCCAGTAGCTCTTCCATCCCTTTGTGCTTAGGGGATGGTAGGAATGCCATTCGCCGGGGAAGAGCAGGAAGATATCGCCCGCCTTGATTCTGGCCTCCTTCACGTGGGCGGAGTGGAATATGCCCTCGCCCTCGGGTTGGTAGAGCAGCTGGTATTCATCGAGTGTTCTGCCTTTCTGTAGGTCGAAGTAATAGCCGTCGGCGTGCCCCTTGGTGGGATAGCTGTCGCCGGGAGCGATTTCCTCTCGCCCCACGGTGCTGATGGTAAGCCCCCATTCGGCATCTCTTTCTGTTGCTAATAGGTATTTGCTAATCTGCATGTTCTTTTTTGTTTAGATTTCTCTTAGTTCGCTGCAAAAGTAAAAAAAATAATTCACTATACCTTTATTATATATGTGAAATAAACTAAAATAACACTTCGTCGGTCTTTCTGGGGGCATTACTCGCCTTCATGTAATCGTACAAGTGTTTTTTTTTGTTTGAATATCTGCCGCTATTGCCGCTGAATGCTATATGTGTCTGAAAGATAGTGGTTTGACGGGTGGTAATAAGTGGCATTTGTTTGCCGCATTCTTTAGGTTTGGCCGTTTTTTAGTAAATACGTATTTGGTAGCAGTCAAAAAAAAGTGGTTAATAATCAAATATTGCAGTCGTGAATGCTGCGTGAGATGTAATTTTGCACTCGGAAATAACTTAAAAAACCAGAACAAGATTTTATAAAACCTAAAAGCATCACCTAATATAATTGGATGTTCTGCGATATTCAATACAGGTAGCTTGATGAAGTGAGACAATAAACCTTTATAAATATGAGCAAACAAAACGAATTACTTAAAAAGTCTGTATTGCCATGTGCTTTGATATGCTCGGCTTTGTTGCTTGCACCGAATATGGGAGGGCAAGCTCATGCTGAGATACTGAATGTACAACAGGCTAAGAACGTCAAGGGAACGGTGGTCGACGAGACTGGCGAGCCCGTGATAGGTGCTACTGTACTTGTCGTTGGTGGAAGTGCTACTCAGGGCACCGTCACAGACATGGATGGTAACTTTATCGTAGGTGTAAAGCCCGGTGCGAAACTAAAGATTACCTACATTGGTTATGAAGACATCGTCATTCCTGCCAAGGAAGGGATGAAAGTGCAGTTGAAGCCTTCTGGGGCTGTGAACCTAAAGGCTGTAGAAGTTGTTGCCTACGGTGTGCAGAAGAAGGTAACCATGACAGGTGCGGTTTCTAGTATCAAGAGCGACGACTTGGTGCGCACATCTGTAGGTTCCGTCAACAATGTGCTCGGTGGACAGCTTTCGGGTGTAACCACCGTCCAGTATTCTGGTGAACCAGGTAGCGATGCTGCAGAAATCTTCGTTCGCGGTAAGGCTACTTGGGGCGACTCGGCACCTCTCATCCAGGTGGATGGTGTAGAGCGCACTATGGGTGATATCGACCCAAATGAAATAGAGAGTGTCACAGTATTGAAAGATGCATCTGCCACTGCTGTATTTGGTGTGCGTGGTGCTAATGGCGTTGTCTTGATTACGACAAAACGTGGTTCTCAAGGCAAGGCTAAAATTAGTGTGTCTACAGCATGGACTGCTTTGAGTCCTACCAAGATGGTAGAGCAAGCTAGCTCGTATGAGTATGCCAATTTTTATAATCAAATGTCTCTCAACGACTGGAATCAGAATGCAAATGTGGCGATAGCCAATGGTAAGTTCTCTTCTGTAGAAGCTTATGCTGCTACGAATCCTTTTAGTCCTAGTTTCTCGGAAGGAATCATTCAAAAATTCAAGGATGGTTCTGACCCTATTCGTTTCCCTAGTACCAAGTGGGCTGATTATATCATGAAAGACGTAACCTTGCAGCAACAGCATAACTTGAATATTTCGGGTGGTACAGACCGCGTGAAATACTTTATATCTGCTGGTTATTACTCTCAGGGTGGTCTCTTTAAGGAATTTGACCGCAGCTACAAATATGGCTATCAGTATCAGCGATTTAATTATCGTGGTAACCTCGACCTTCAGGCTACTAAGACTACAACCTTGTCATTCAATGTGGCTGGTAATGTAAGCAATGCCGATAAACCTTATACTGGACAAGGTACTTCTGGTATGATTAAAAATATTTATTATGCCACACCATTCTCCAGTCCTGGTATCGTAGATGGTAAAATGGTTTATTGCACCACAGACTATGCCGATGGTTTGAACCTTCCTTTCTTGGGTAGTTCGGGTATGGCTTATTATGGCAACGGTTTTATGCAGACCAACGTCAACAAGATACAGATGGACTTGGTTCTCGACCAAAAGCTGGATTTTATCACTAAGGGCTTGAGCTTTAAGGCGAAAGGTTCTTACAACTCGGCTTATACGATTAGCAAGCAAGGTGATTGTAGTATTGCGACATTCAATCCTCTTATACAATATGACGATGACGGCAATATCATTTACAACGCTGACGGTACTCCTTATATAGCGTATCGTCAGAATGGCAATGATACAGATCCTGCCTATAAGGCTTCGCAGGCTAAGGCCCGTGACTGGTATTTGGAGGGAAGCTTCAATTATTCTCGTGTGTTTGGAAAGCATACGGTAAATGCATTGTTGCTGTACAACCAGTCCAAGCAGTATTATTATTCCAGTACATCATACCCAGATGTGCCACGTTCTTATGTAGGCCTCGTAGGTCGTGTTACCTATGATTATGCCAATAAGTATCTCGCTGAGTTCAATGTGGGTTACAATGGCTCGGAGAACTTTGCGCCAGGGCGTCGATTCGGTACGTTCCCTGCAGGTTCTCTCGGATGGATTGCCAGTGAGGAAAAATTCTTTAAGCCTATTAAAGATGTCGTTTCATTTTTTAAAATTCGTGCTTCCTGGGGTTTGGTAGGAAATGACAAGACGGTGGATGCCATTCGATTCATGTATCTTGCCGATCCATTCGTTACTGGATCTTCTGGCTTGATTTCCAATTGCTTGACGTCTCCTTATACAGATTCTTATGGCTATTTGTTTGGTAACGCTCAGTCGGGAACAGTATCCGGAACCTCAGGCATAGCAGGTGCCTATGAGTCTATCAAGAACAATCCAAATATTGGTTGGGAAAAGGCGTTCAAGCAAGATTATGGTTTCGATATGTATTTCTTCAATGACCGTTTGAAGACCACTTTCGATTATTACCTAGAGCATCGTACGGATATTCTTGTACGTGATGCCACCGTTCCTTCCACGATAGGTTTCACGATGCCTTATACCAATGCCGGTGAAACGAAATCATGGGGTTGGGAACTCTCCGTGGGCTATAACGACAAGATAGGTAAAGACTTCCGTTATTGGGGTAAGTTGAACATCTCGTACAACCAGAATGAAATTGTTGAGATGCGTGAGACTCCGCAGAAGAATGATTATATGTTGGCGAAGGGACATCGTATCGGAGCTCGCTCCATGTATAAATTCTGGAAGTACTATGAGGGAGAGCAGACCAAGGAAGAGTATAAGCAGACTTTCGGTCATGATTTCCCAACCCAGTTGGTTGCCAACTTGCAGCCTGGAGATTGTGTCTACGTAGACCTTGACGGCGACGGCAAGATAGACGAGAATGATATGACCCGTGACAATGGTTATACCGACGACCCAGAATACATGGCAGGTTTGACCCTCGGCTTCAATTATAAGCGCCTTACCTTTAATATGCAACTTACAGGAGCATGGAACGTAACACGTTATATCACAGACGTGTTCCGTCAGCCATTCTACTGCTCGTCTAACACTACGCAGGGTGGTCTCCTCTCGTATCATGTCAACAATACATGGACACCAGGAGTGTATGAGTCGCAAGATGCGCTTTATCCTCGTGCAACCTGGGCGAATGCAGTGCAGAACTATGCTGGGTCTGACTTGTGGGAGAAAGATGCCAAGTATCTTCGTCTGAAGACAATATCTTTGTCTTACGACTTCATCAACCCTACATTCAAGAAGATTGGTATGACGAAATGCGAGGTAACTCTCTCTGGTTATAACCTGCTCACCTTCACTCCTTACAAATGGGGCGACCCTGAGACTAGAGCATCCAACTCTCCTTCATACCCTTTGCAGCGAACTTATACGATAAGTTTGAATGTAGGTTTTTAAATGATAAGGTATTATAATAAAGGATATATAAACAATGAGACACAATATATTATTACGTAGTGCAGTAGCCATGCTGGTAGCCAGTGCCGCATTTACAGCTTGTACAGATACAATAGCTGTAGGTGATGCTTCGCTTGACAAGGCGACAAGTTCTACTGCTACTATTGATTCCGTCTTTGGTAATGCAGAGTATACTCGCCAATTCTTGGTAGGTATTTACTCTAAGCAATACTATGGATTGCCATATGCCAATGGTGGTACTTACATGCCACATGCTGGTAATCCCTATGCAGGTAAGTTTGATGCCCTGACCGACTGTTGGCATCAGTTCTGGAATGGCGCTGCTGTCTATGGTCAGTACTATACGGGGGCGCAGACTGCAACAACCAACCGTTCTGATGGACTAGATGGTCCGCTTTACTCTTATGATAAGGAGTACCAATGGTACATGATACGTGCAGCGCATATACTTTTGGAAAATATAGAGCGTACACCGGAAATGACAGACGATGAGAAAAACCGCTTGAAGGCAGAGGCTCGTTGCTTGATGGTGGATGCTTTCTTTGCTACCTTCCAGCATTTTGGCGGCATACCCATCATGGATCATGTCCTTACCACTGAGGAAACTACAGGCAAGTTCCCCCGTAATACGGTAGAGGAGTGTGTTAACTGGATGATAGATGAGCTAGACCAAGCTATCAATGACAGTTCATTCCCTTGGATTACCTCTAATCCTTCAACCATGAACGGTCGTTGGACTAAGGCTGGTGCTATGGCCTTGAAGTGCAAGATTCTTCAGTTTGCAGCTTCTCCTTTGCTTAATCCCAAGGATGGCAGCCCCTATTACTCTGGTGCTTCTGAGGAAGTGAAGCCCTACATCATGTATACCGATGCCTCCAAGTATCAGGAGCGTTGGGATGCTTTTGCCAAGGCATGCGATGAATTCTATAATGCTTTGCAGGCTAATGGGCAGTATTCCTTGGTAGAGGCAGTTATTCCAAGTTCTGCTAATACGGCAGCCAAGAAGGTGCCTTATTATCGTTTGGCTTATCGTAAGGGATATTTCTTGAATGCCTCAACTGAGATATTACACTCAGTTCGTGTATATGGAAATGACAATATGACTACAGCCCGTTATGGATGGCATGAGTGGTATTCCAAGGATGTACCTCGTAATGCTTATTGCCCAACTCAGGAGTATGTAGAGAAATTCTCCTGGAATGACGGTGAGCCTTTCAACTGGGAAAATGCAGCAAAGAAGACTTATCAGAACCAGGCTACAGAGCCAGAGATGACTACTGAGACCGATACTGCTGGCATTGTGACTTATACTGTTTCTAATTTCGTTACCAACAAGATGACTGGTGCCATTACCCGTACGGCAAAGTCTTTGCACACGATGTTTGTCAGTGGTGATGTTCCATCAGGTGGCCGACAGATTAATACAACACTAACTCGCGACCCGCGTCTCTATGAGGAGTGTATCGTGAATGGGCAGAATATGAATCTTGATTGGACAACGGCTTCCATGACGGGTTATCCTTGGGAACTTTGGTATAACGGTGACAATGGTGGAACAGGTGTTCTTACTCAGCAGAATACCATGTTTGGATCTGGCTACGGCTTCAATAAATATTATTTGGGTACAGGAGTCTATTCGGGCGACCAGTCTGCCGATTCCTATCGTTATCCTACTCAATGGGTAGCATTGTCTTTGCCGGAGTTCTACCTGCAGTATGCAGAGGCACTTGTGATGCGTTCTGCTCCAGATGTAGACAAGGCTGTGAAGATGGTTGATATGGTTCGCTCTCGTGTTGGTCTTCCTACGATGGCAAAGGTTTGGACTTCCTCTTCTTGGAGAACAACTAAGGGATATACTGCTGCCACTGCAGCAGCTGCTGCAAACACAACAGTTACCCTTTCCAATGGCGAGACTTCTACCGAGTTTATAGAGGAACTTCTCGACGAGCGTGTTCGTGAGTTGGGTCTTACCAATGCCCGTTGGTTTGACATGGTGCGTTTCAAGCGTACCGATTGGATGACCAAGCAGCTACATGGTTTGATGCAGTATCGTTTGATACAGAAGGGTACCGTATTCCAGAGTCGTCACAAGGCATGGGTCGGGGCAGACCGTGACAATGATGCGTCATCTACACAGCCACTCTTCTTCTTGAACTTCATCAAGACGATTACTGGCAATAGCCGTTATCTTTGGGACAAGGATCCTAAGAGCGATGAGGTGAAGAAGTGGTTGCTCGACCCTCTTCCACAGGCTGAAATCAATAAGAAGTATGGTCTTGTACAAAACCCAGGATGGGAATAATCAAGTAAAATGAATTCATATATGAAAACAAAGAATATATTTATGCTCACATTGCTAGCAGGTACAACCCTGCCAGCAATGGCGCAGCAAGACATCATAGATTCTGTGGCATATAAGGATCAGTTGGTGGATATTGGTGCCAACCGTTTGTTCTCTCGCGAACAATCTACGGGTGCTGTTAGTATCATTGCCAACAAGGATGTCAATAAGCGTGGCGCACGTAATATTGGTAATAATATATTGGGACAGGGGGCAGGACTCGTAGGTCTTGATGGCTCAGGTCTTTACAATGCTCAAAATCCTACATTCTATATTCGTGGACTTCAATCTTCGAGCGGCAGTACACCTCTTTTTATTGTAGATGGTGTTGAGCGTGCTATAGAGAATGTTGTGGCCGAGGATGTGGAGAGCGTTCAGATTTTGAAAGATGCTGCCGCAACAGCACTCTATGGGTATAAGGGAGCAAATGGTGTTGTTCTTGTAACTACTAAGCATGGTAAGTACAATACCAAGTCTATCACGTTCTCTTACGACCATGTGTTCTCTTTCTTGACCAATAAGCCAGAGATGGCAGATGCTGCTACTTACGCATCTGCTGTGAATGAGGCTTATCGCAACCAGGGTGGCTCCGCTATTTATAGCGATGCTGTCATCGGAGCATATAAGAATGGCACCAATCCTCTTTATTACCCTAATGTGAATTGGGCGGATGAGACCTTCCGCAATGTGTCTAACAATGACCGTTTCAATATAGAATTTAAGGGCGGTTCATCTAACTTCCGCTATTATACGAATGTACAGTTGTTGACCAACAAGGGTTTTGTCAAGAATTTCCAAAATGACGGCTATTCTACCCAAAACAAATATACCCGTGGTACTTTGCGCTCTAATATGGATATTGACCTGGGGCCTAAGACTCAGTTGCATACCCATTTGTATGGTTTGCTCACAGAGCAGTCTCAACCTGGTGCGCAGGCAGACCTTTGGTCTATGATTTATAAGATTCCAGCCAATGCATTCCCTGTTAAGGTAACAGACAATATCTGGGGCGGCAATACTGTATACACAACCAATAACCCTGTAGCTCAGAGTCAAGGTGCAGCTTACTATAAGAATCATCAGCGAGCTCTCTATGCCGATGTTCAGTTGAATCAGGACTTGTCTGCCATCACCGATGGCTTGAGCGCTCAGGCTCAGGTGGGCTATGACACCTGGTCGAATGTATATGAGGACCACTCTAAGACCTATCGCTATAGCTATTATGAGGTTGACAACAATGGAACTCTCGTCGAGGATGGCAATGCACCGTTGTCTTCCGTTTTGGGCACAGACTCAAATATGGGCACTGCCTCAAACAATAACTCTTGGATTCGTCGCTGTATCTGGAATGTATCTCTCAATTATGACAAAACTATTGCAGAGAAGCATCATGTGTATGGGCAGTTAAAGTATGATTATGAGTACAATGACCAGACTGGCACCAATACAACTGTGTATCGTCACAATGTATCTTTGTTTGGACACTATGGCTTCGACAACAGATATTTGCTTGATGTAGCTTTTGTGGAGTCGGGCTCTAGCCGATTGGCTCCTGGCAGCAAGTGGGCGTTCTCTCCTAATGTGTCTGCGGCATGGAATATCTCTAACGAGTCGTTCATGAAGAATGTGAAGTGGATTGACTTCTTGAAGTTGCGTGCCTCTTGGGGTAACAAAGCTCTCGATGTCCTCCCGGGCGACAACGTGTGGACTTATTATAATCAGTTCTATCTCATGGATTCGAATACTTATCCATTTGATGCTACTTATACAGGTACCCAGTGGGGTAATACATATCTTGGGACAGCACGTACTCAGTCTTTAGGGCATGAGCAGACCAGCAAGTTCAACGTCGGCGTTGATGCAACTCTCTTTGGCAGTTTGAATATTTCTGCTGATTACTATTACCAGCACCGTTATGATATTTGGTATTCTACGGCAGGTAGTTACTCGAGTGTATTTGGCTTGACTGCACCTTATGAGAATGTAGGAGTCATCAATTCGAGAGGTTTTGAGGTTTCTGCAGATTACAGCAAGAAATTCAATAAGGATTTGACCATCAATGTCGGTGCATCTTTGACTCTCAACAAGACGATTGTGGAGGAGCAGGCTGAGGCTCCACAGCTCTATGCCAATACTTCTTCTACAGGAAAGCGTTATGGACAGGCTTTTGGCTATATAGCTGATGGTTTCTTCCAAAAGAGCGACGACCTCAATGGGGATGGTATCATCTCTGCTGCTGAAATGAAACAGCTGGGGTATCCTGTTCAGAGCTTTACTACCGTTTATCCTGGAGATGTGAAGTACAAGGACTTGACGGGTGATGAAAAAATTGATAGCAACGACCGTCAGGCCATTGGCTATAGCACGACAGCTCCTGACCTTTACTACAACTTCCATCTTGGCGCAGAGTACAAGGGCTTGGGTATAGATGCTATGTTCCAGGGAGTAGGCAAGTGGACTGGCTTTAAGACAACCAACGGATTGTATCGTTCGGCTGTAGCTACAAATACATTGTCTCAGTATCTCTATGAGAACTCCTGGTCTGCTGAGCGTGGCAATACCGAGAACGCAATGTTCCCACGTCTTTCTACTACCAGCAACGCCAATAATGACTTGAATAGTACGCTGAACATGTTCGACCGTAGCTATCTCAAGCTCCGTTATGTTGAGGCTTACTATTATCTGCCTGAGACATTGTTGCAGAAGATTGGTTTCATCAATAAAGTAAAGGTTTATGTGCGTGGTACAGATCTCTTTACTGCCGACCATCTTGACAAGGCGGATGCTGCATCTTATGGTGCAACCCAGCCACTCACAAGAAGTATTCAGCTTGGTGCTGCCGTAACATTCTAATTTTAAAGGGAATACAATTATGAAATTAAATAGAACATTATTTAGCTTTGCGTTGGCTGCAATGGCGTTGTCTTCATGCAATATGGACTACAATGAGTATACAGCCTTTGACAAGGAGTACATCCAACGCTCATTCTCTTACGTAGGCGGACTGATGACTAAGGTGTATAATGATATGGATACAGACTGGGGAAATCTCTCTGGAGCTATGCTTTCTTCTGCAACGGATGAGTCGGAGTATAGCCACGATGGTAACTCTGTCGAAGACTTTTATAACGGTAACTGGAGTGCGTCCAATCCGCATCAGACCATTTGGAGTTCTGCATATGAAGGAATCACCTATTGCAATGAGATTATTGATAATTGGTCAGGGCTGACTTTCGACCAGTTTAAACTCAATAAGGATTATGAGAAGCAGATGTATCTTTACGAGAACTACCAGTATGAAGCTCGTTGGGCTCGTGCATATTTCTACTTTACGCTCGTACGGCAATATGGTGGTGTTCCTTTCAAGATTCACAACTCAACTGGTTCCGAGGAAACAGCGTTGGCGTGTACAAGTGCAGATGACGTCTTTGCTTTTATCAATGCAGAGTGTGACAGCATCAAGGATAAGATTATAGAAGACTATTCTAGTGATGCTGATAAAATCATAGCCAAGGCAGAGACAGGACGTGCTAACAAGTATGCCGTGCTTGCATTGAAGGCACAGGCTGCACTTTACCATGCTTCTCCGCTCTTCTCCCAAGGTAAGTCTGAGGAAGAAAAGAAGAATCTTTGGGCTGCGGCTGTGATAGCCAACAAGGAACTTATAGATGCTGCTGAAGCAAAGGGGTTGGGACTGGCTACTAACCTTGAAGACCTTTGGGGCAAGGAATATTACTCTGATGCATCTAGCTCTAAGGAAATTATCTGGGCTCGCCGTACGGCTTCTGCCAATACTTTCGAGTCTTATAACTTCCCGGTAGGCTATTCT
The DNA here is from genome assembly GCA_963609615.1 of Oribacterium sp. Classification (GTDB taxonomy): domain Bacteria; phylum Bacteroidota; class Bacteroidia; order Bacteroidales; family Bacteroidaceae; genus Prevotella. The sequence goes on along the minus strand of CAVDKC010000006.1, from coordinate 14,748 downwards.
TCTGGTCAAGGTGGCAACTGCCCCACACAGGATTTTGTGGACGCTTTTGAATGCACCGATGGTAAGAGTATTGATGAGAGTCCTCTCTATGATGCCGCTAGTCCATATGCCAACCGTGACCCGCGTCTTACCAAGACCGTAGTGTTGAATGGCGATGCTTGGCCTAACGATTTGGCAGCTTACAACAGTGAGCACCCAACGGTGGAGACATATATTGGCGGTTATCACTCTCGTACGGGTAGTGCGGCAGGCAAGTCTTATGCCACTACTACAGGTTATTACTTGAAGAAGTTCTGTAATCCAGACCAGATTCTCCGTGCACGTTCGGGTGTAGCAGTCACAACTTCTCCTCATGGATGGTTGACCTTCCGTATGGGTGGTATGTATCTCAACTACGCAGAGGCTCTCTATCAGTACTTCAAAGCATGTGAAAATGGCAATGCTGCTGGTGCAAGTGGTGTTGTAGAGTATACGGATACTGAGGGGAATAAAACTACCGTTACAGTGCCTGGTACACAGACTGCAGCCAAGATGGCCAGCAAGACCCGTGCCCGTTCTGGTATGCCTGTATTCGAGGATGGTATGACAAACGACAAGTTCTGGTCGGAGTACAAGAACGAACGTCGCGTGGAATTGGCATTCGAGGGACATCGCTTCTACGACGTTCGTCGCTGGCTGGAAGATGGTGAAAAGTTCATGAACATCCACCGTATGGAAATTACGAAGAATGAGGATGGCACCTTTAGTTATAATAAGGTGGCAGTGACTCGTGGTGATGGTCAGTGGCAGACGAAGTGGAATCTCTTCCCATTCTCGCAGACCGAAATTATGAAGTCGGGAAATGCCATCCAGCAGAACCCTGGCTGGTAAAAATGATTTTTGTACTATTCTTTACGAATCGCTTGGCTTGTGTACATGCAAGCTGGCGGTTTGTGGAGGATGACAAAACAATATGAATCAAATATAAACTAAACAATTAAACAATGAAAAAGTTTACTTTTATCGCATTGCTTTTGGCCATTTTTAGTACAGTGGCAAAAGCCGATTTGACAGACAAGTACTTCTTCAAGGTGTCTACAGAGAAGATGGATGCAAACTGGGTAATCCAGGATGCAAGCAACTTTGCCTCTACACCAGGCAAGGAGTATCTTGAAGTACAGAACAAGAAGAATGGTGGACGTATGCTCAACTACTTCTGGAATGAGAATGCGTGGTCTAAGATGGATATCAACAATCTTCCTAACCACACATACAAGTATACCATGGACTTGAACATGTCAAACATGGCTGCTCGTGCAGATTTGGAGTTTGTGCTTCTTCCAGTCAATGCTTGTACCGCAGCTGATGCTCGTGTTTCAACGCACAATTATCATTGGTGGAATGCAAGTGAAGGTGAGGATTTCTTCTTCCGTTTCAGTGTAAGTGTTCCTTCGGTAGCAAATGGTGACTTTAAGCTTTATTTCAATGAGACTCCAACAGCACGAAATGATTTTGGTCACCAGACAGCGACTGATTCCTTGGAAGTTAAGAGCCAGACGAAATACAAATTTTCCGTCGTAGTGAATGCTGATGAAAAGACTGCAACCTATACTGTAGCTAATGAAGATGGTGAAACTTTGGCAACTGGTGTTCACAAATATGTTTGCGAAGAGGACCGTGCCGGTATCTTTGTCTTTGGTATGAACGGTACTTCTACACACCAGCTTTCTAACATCGGTCTCTCTTACGAGGCAGAAGGTCCGTTTGCAAACGATCCTAGTGTAGAGTTGTTTGCATTGATGGGTACTAATCGCTATTATTATGCAACTTTTGCCGAGGGTGAGACTTTGCACTGGAAGCAATTGGGCGACGTTGACCAGGATATCGTTACCATGGATTCTTATACCGATGGCGAGGAATATCAGGTAGAATATGAGAGCGCTGACGAGAAGACAAGCTTTGAAGCTGGTGAGGGCGAATACTTAGGACATAAGATTATCTATTGCTCTAAGCCTGGTGATTTGGTAATGTGGACAACACGCTCGGATGATGAGACGAACCGTTCAGAGGATGTAGTTGTTCCTGTGACATGTGAGGAGGTTTCTATGCCAAAACCTGAAGCAACAATTACTAATGTGTCAGAGGGATATGCCAAGGAATATACCATCACGGCAGATAATTCAAATACGCTCCTTACTCCAACTGTTACAATTTACTATAAGATTAAGAATTCGGCAGGCGATGTTATTGCAGAGAAAGATGATGCAATGTCTGGTGAGGTGGTAAAATTGACAGAGCCTGGTTCTTTGGAACTTTATGCTTATGATGGTACTCATCCTGCAGCTTGGTATTCTCCATCTGAAACTGTTGAGGTAAAGAACAATACAGAGTATGTAGTTGCTGAATTAAAGGATTACGCTTGGTCTAAGGATATTTGCGACGGTACCGTTGCAGGCTTTACAAAAACAGAGATTGTTGATGCTGGTAATAAGTCGCACTGGGACCGTATTTATTCTACCCAGATGTACGGTTATGACGAGAATGGCAATTCTACTGCTTGCACTGATGCTGACGCTGCTAATTATGTTTCAACAAAGAAGGGATTTGGCTTCTATGAAATGGCTGCGATTGGTACAACAGATGCCAAGTGGAATGTGCAGACTCCAACAGATGCTACTACTGCATTTGCACCATTGACTCCTACTGCAGATTTCTTGGCAAACTCAAAGTATGATGCAACTGCATGGGGGATTTTCCCATTGGAGGGTATTGTTTACTATAATACAGCTCTGACTTATGCTGTGCTCCAACTTGATCCAAAGTATACTTCTGATGATGCAGAGAAGCCAAACTTCTATATCGTTCATACACGCGGTGGATATGACCGTCCTGACAAGGGCGATTGCAATGCAACTACAGTTTGTGTAGCGGGTGAAGACTTCAATCTTTTCCGTTATGATACAGCTATCTGCGATGTAAGGGTTATGACCTACAAGGGCTTTACTCCTACAACAGGCATCTCTTATGTAAATGCAAACGAGACAACTACTCCTTCTATCAAGAAGGTAATGACCAAGAATGGCCTCGTTATCGTTAAGGATAACAAGACTTATTCTGTAGCAGGTACGCAGATTAAGTAATATAGATTTAGCAATAAAACTAAAAAATATCAATCGGGGCAGGAACGGCAAGTTTCTGCCCCGATTTTGTTGAGTATTATAGAATGGCAGCTTGCCGTCTTATAGCTTGTCAAGGGTTTTTTAAAGGTAAAAAAGTGGGTTGTCTCAAATAATATAGTAAAATGTCATATTTAATGGATAGTGTCTTGTTTTTTATGTGTAATTTTGCGAAATAAAATTAATATAAACAACAATTTCATTCTAAATCTATTTATAAATGAACAAACGACTACTTATATCTTCTGCTTTGGCAATGCTGTTTTGTTCGGGGGTCAACGCCCAGCGCTTTACAGACCAGCTAGACCGAGGTCTTGTGGCTGTGAAAACCACGAGCGGGGTTTATTGTTCCTGGAGAATCCAAGCGGATGAGTATTACGACGTAAAGTATAATCTCTATCGTGACGGAACGAAGGTAAACTCAGAACCTCTCGATGTCTCAAACTTTGCAGATGCATCAGGCTCAGCCAATAGTACTTATACTGTCAAGGCTGTAATTGGTGGGGTGGAACAAACTGCCTCTAAGTCTGCGCCAGTCTTTGCGCAAAACTACAAGGAGATCAAGATTCAATATCCTTCGGAACTGAGGTCAACTTATATCCCTAATGACGCATGTTGTGCTGATGTGGATGGCGATGGCGAGTTGGAAATCCTCATGAAGTTTGACAACTCTCAGGAGAGTGCCCAACTCTATCCTAAGAATGGACCAACCATCAATGGTGTCGAGACCAAGGAATACTCTATGCTTGCTTGCTTGAAGCAAGATGGTACTGTACTTTGGTGGGTGAATTGCGGCCCTAACATGGGTGATTTCCAGAACAATGAGCAGAACATTGTTGGCTATGACTGGGATATGGATGGCAAGGCCGAGGTTGTGATGCGACTCGAGGAAGGGGCTACCGTGCATATGGCAGACGGTACTACTTATGTTATCGGAGGAGATGGCAAGAATGGTTCTGCTTGGACCAATTACCGCATCCCCAAAGGGGAAGGTTCTGTGGAGTGGTTTACCTATTATGGTAAAGAGTTCCTTTGGTATTGCGAAGGTGCGACGGGAAAACCATACCAGTGTGTAGACTATCCGTTGAAGCGGTTGGAAGATGGCGAAACAAGCCTCAAGGCTGCTTGGGGTGATGATTATGGACATCGTAGCAACAAACATTTTTTTGGCGCGCCTTATCTTGACGGTAAGCATCCCAGTCTCTTTATAGGGCGTGGTATCTATACACGACATAAGTTTATTGCCTACGATATCGACCCTAATACCCATGCGCTCAATGTGCGCTGGAAATGGACAAACAACCGGGAAGGGTCTCCATGGTATGGACAGGGATATCACAACTATACCATTGCCGATGTAGATTGGGATGGCCGGGATGAAATCGTATGGGGCTCTATGGTTATTGATGACAATGGAAAGGGCCTTTCTACCACAGGACTCGGACATGGAGATGCTCAGCATGTGGGAGACTTTAACCCTTATATCCACGGACAGGAGGTCTTTGCATGCAATGAGGACAATCCTGCCAATAACTACAGGGATGCCACAACTAGTAAGATATACTATCGGCTGACAGACTCTAGTGACGCAGGACGTGCTTTGGCTGGTAATTTCTATAATACGATACCTGGTTCTGTGGGCAATGGTGCGCACGACACACCCATATCGACGATAACCAATGACCATGTGAGTCTCAACACCAATGGGCTTGGCATGAATTTCCGTATCTATTGGGACGGAGACTTGCAGGAGGAATGTTTCGACAACACGACTGTTTCCAAACCAGGTGTGGGCACCTTGGAAAACTTCTCTGGTGTTTACTCCAATAATGGCACCAAGGCAACACCCTGTTACCAAGGCGATATCTTTGGAGATTGGCGAGAGGAAGTGATAGAGCGTACTGCCGACAACAATATCCGCATCTACACAACAACAACCCCGACATCGTGGCGCAATTACTCTTTGTGGTATGACCACCAGTATCGCAATGCGATGGTATGGCAACCTTGTGGATACAACCAACCACCTCATGCTTCTTACTTCTTGGGAGAGCTGGAGGGAATCACAGTAGCTCCACCGCCATTGACCACGATGGGGCGTGAGGAAGTCTCTTCTTCTATAGGTGTCGAACTGAATGGAAAGCATGCTTTGCTTGATACTACAGACGATGCTACCGTTTCTGTAGCTACAGGCGCTTCTCCAGCCATCTTTACCGATAATGCACCGTCATGGGTGCAGGGAACGGCAGAAAGTGAGAGTACATCCAAGGAAACTCAGATAAAGTATACCTATTATACCCATACTTTGACAGGGGGAGCTTTTGCTGGTTCCACTCATGTAGTAAAGCAGGGTGACGGAACTTTGGTGCTTCCTAATGTGACTCAGACTTATACGGGCAAGACCGATGTTTGGGCAGGAACGTTGCAGTTTGACGGTACAATGGAGAACAGTCCTGTATGGCTCAATCGTTTTGCCGAATTACATTCCAATGGCGGTAACTTTAAGGCAGGCATAAAGGCTGATTATGGCTCTGTCATTCGTCCAGGCGGAAAGGGCAATGTAGGAACGTTGACCGCTTCTTCCATAGACCTGGGCTTTGGTGCCCGTGTAGTGTTCGATGCTACGGATGGTAATATCGATAAACTCGTTGCTGTTAAGATGAACCTTGAGAAGAAAAACTGGGAAAACGGACCCGAATATGACGCACCTATATTTGAAATCACGTCATCTCTAGAACCTGGTACCTATACTTTGGCAGAGGTGGAAGAACTGGTAGGTGATATAACTAATGTGAAAGTAGAGGGACTCTCAGGTCATAAGTTCGCATTGACCTATGCCGATGGCAAGATTACTTTGACCGTGAGTGATATGCGTGCGAGTGAAAGTTGTTCTTGGACGGGCGAGAGTGGAGCTGATTGGGATATGCTCAATGCAGAAAACTTCACTTCTACGGATAAGAAATTCGTTCCAGGAGATAATGTCACTTTTGACGATAATGCTTCCATTTTCAGCGTCAATCTCTTGGAAGATTTGGCTCCTGGCAGTGTGGTGTTCAAGAATAGTAAGGACTATACGCTTTCGGGCACAGGTTCTCTAGAGGGTGACTTCTCTCTCTCCGTAGAGGGTACAGGTACGGTAAATATTAAGAATACCAACAAGTATACAGGTGGTACAACAGTTAATGGTGGAACCCTTGTCCCTTCCACACTGGCCAATAAGGATGGTGTGACATATGGTGCTCTTGGTGATGCCAACAATACAATTACCCTTAAGAACAAAGGCTCGCTGAAAACGACTGTCGGAATGACGGCATCCCATCCTGTAGTATTGGGCGAAGGTGGCGGTACGATTAATACCATAGGCACATTGATACTGAATGGTGGTGTTAAGAAGACCAACTCTGGTACAAATCGCAACTTGTACAAGGATGGAAGTGGAACCTTACAGCTGAATTGTTCGGCCGACTATGACAAACTTTATATCAATAAGGGTACAGTCTTCGATTTCCAGGATGATCATTTTAACGGAAAGACCATAGTGCTGAATGGCAGTAAGGTTGTGTTACAGGCAAACAACAGTATTTTCAGTGATAATTCTGATAATGTAAATATTGAGGTTCCCAAGGGTAAAAGTGGTATTTGGTATCCTGACGGACGCTGTACTTATACAGGAAAGCTGACGGGTGAGGGGACTATCTATATCTATACAACATGGGTTCGTTGTCCGTTCAATGGCAACTGGAGCGAGTTTACCGGTACTATCTATGCCATGCGTGGAAGCAAGAATGTCTACGAACCGGTTTTTGAATTCAACAATACCAAGGGTATGCCTTTGGCAACGCTCAATGTGGATTCCCGTTTCACGAAAGATACTCCGTTCAGAACCAATGGAAAGAGTTTTGCCATAGGTGCGCTGACAGGGTCTGGATATATTACCAATGGTGGCTATTATGGTTCCAACACAAATACCCTAACTATCGGAGGTAAGAATACAGACTTTACTTTCTCTGGTACAATCAATGGTAGCAATGTCGTGAAGAATGGAACGGGCGTTTGGACAATCAGTAATGAGAACGTTCTTGCCAATGCCAAATCGTTGAAAATTATAGACGGTGCTGTAAAACTCAATAAGGCAAGCGCAACTTCGTCGATGACAACTCCTTCAGTACTATATGTTCAAGAGTCTGGAGAACTTCGTGGTCAAGGTTGTTGCTATGGTATCAACTTGGTGAATGGTGGTACCCTGCGTGCTGGTGGCTATGCTGCATCTTCGCAGACCAACAATACGGGAGTCATTACTATTCAGAAAGACCTGAAGGCTGATGCAGGAACTTTCATCTATGCGAACAAAACACAGTCAGATTCTCTCTTTACGAATGCTATAACGGGTGCGAAGACGTTTAGTTGGGCTTACTTCAAGGTGGCAGGCAATGCTGTGGTAAATGGTACCGTGGGGGTTACTTACAAGTCTACGTGGACACCGACCGTAGGAGACTATGTGCGAGTGCTGGCATGTGATGGTAACATCAGCGGTAACCCTACGTTTGAACTTCAGGAATTGCCGGAAGGACTGGCTTGGGATACATCCAGATTCTTGTCTGAGGGTGTGGTTTATGTGACAAGTGCTACAGGTATACGAGACCTCAGTTTGGAGTCGAACTCGTTCAAGGCCGATGTCTACACAATGGGTGGATTTAAGCTGACAAGTTTGGACACGACACAGGCTACTTTGGCTAGCGACTTGAAGAATCGTGGATTTGCTCCAGGTGTTTACATTGTTCGTACAGCCAAGGGTGGAATGAAGATTGTGCTTAAGTAGTAATAACGAGTATTTTTTTGAACTCAAAATTAGAACACAAAACTGGAACCCTGATAAAATATTCCAAATTCCTACAGTTGAAGTGGAAAATAATATAGTAAAAGGTGGCAAGAACTTTTCTGAAGTCTCTTGCCACCTTTTACTATATTCGATTTGTATAGAGGAAGAATGCGCTCCTCATTTTCTTATGGTCTCTTTCTAGATTTTGCTCATGGCGATTCTCTCGAACCTCTCCTGCAGGGCAGGGTCGCTCTCGAAGGCACCCGTGTAGTAGGAAGAGAGCATCACGCCCTGCTTCTTTACCCCTCGCATGGTCTTGCAGAGGTGTTCGCCACGCATGGCGATAGCCATTCCCAGAGGTGGATGCTCCGTGCCCAGAGCCTCGGCCAGCATGTCTACGATTTCCTTGCCTAGTCGCTCCTGTATTTGTAGGCGTGCCGCACAGTAGTCTACGGCTCTTCCTATCTTCGATATTCCCAGTATCTTACCCTTAGGGTTGGGAATGTAGGCGAAGCAGTATTTGCCGAAGAAGGGCATGATGTGGTGCTCGCACATCGAGTGGAATGTGCCTTCGTCTACCACCATGTTCTTGCACACCACTCCGTCGGCACCATTGGGGAAGGTGGTGATGTGGGGCTTCTGTGTGTCATCGTAGCCGCGGAATATCTCCCGAAACATTCTCGCTACTCGCTCAGGCGTGCCCTTTAGACCTTCGCGCTCCGCATTGTCGCCGATGAGGCCCAGTATCGCCTTGATGTGTTTCTCTATTTCCTGTTCGGTATCTTGCACCATGTCTTGATTCTTTTCCATATCCCTTTTCATTTTTTATCTGATATCCATTATCTTGTGTTGCTGCAAGGAGATGCCCCATTGGGGATGCTCCTTCACGTATTCCACCAGTTTCGCCATGATGCTCCTGTTGCGCTTGGGGTCTCCCGTGTCGCAGGGTTGCAGGTAGTGATGCTTGGTTTGTAGCCCGAGGTCGGTGGGCGAGATGTTGCCGTCGTACACCAGCTTCAGCTCGTCGCATGATTCGATGGCCAGCCGTGCATTGCGCACGAAGGGAGTCTTAGGCGAGCAAGTCACCCAGTCTACCCCCTCGGCTATCGGATGGGTGCCGTTGGTCTCCATGGCCAGAAAATAGCCTTGTGCGTGCAATAGGGCTATCAGTTCGGCATCCACCTGCAGGGAGGGCTCGCCCCCCGTGAGTACCACGAATTTACAGCGGTCTGTGAGCCTTCCGAGGGCTTCGGCTATCTGTGGTGCACTCATCTCTTGGTAGCTGTCGAAGCTGGTGTCGCAGAAGGGACACCGCAGGTTGCAGCCGCTGAAGCGCACGAAGAGTGCCGCCCTACCGGCGTGGTGACCTTCTCCCTGGAGCGAGTAGAATATTTCGTTCACTCTGTAAGTCTTCATTGCAGAGGCTCCTTTCCGTCACATAGGTTGTCGTCGCTGTACACGGCCACGTTGTGCTCGCTCTCCTGTACCCGGGCCATGTAGCATTCGGGTATCTGGTCTACTATCCAGTGGGCGATGTTCTCTGCCGTAGGGTTGAAAGGCAGCAGCTCGTTCAGGTTGCCGTGGTCCAGATAGCCGTGTATCTTCTCCTTGATGTGCTTGAAGTCTACCACCATCCCGTCCTGGTTCAGATTCCTGGCCTTACAGTATACGGTGATAACCCAGTTGTGTCCGTGCAGTGAGGTGCACTTGCTCTCATACGAGAGGTTTAGCCTGTGGCACGCAGCTACCTCCATTCTCTTACAAACGTAGTACATACTTTTTTCTTATTCTTCTTGTTTCTTGTCTCCCCATAAGCTTTTCGGGGACAATCCTATCCTTAATATTCTTGAAATCATCTGCAAAGGTACGGCATTTTGTGGTTTTTTGCCTGTCCCTTGTCTTATAATTAACTTTTTTTTAAGCTGTTAACCTTTTCATTTGCCGTACTTGCTGGGTGCCACCCCATACTTAGCCTTGAAGCACTTATAGAAGTAGGTGGCATCAGAGAAGCCTACTCTCTCGCTCACCTCTCCCACATTCAGCTCTCCCTCCAGGAGGAGTTGGGCGGCGAGGTGAAGGCGTTCGTTCTGGATGTAGATATTGGGCGATACGCCCATTATGCTCTTGGTGCGGGTGTACATCGTGGTGCGGCCCATGTGCATCAGCTCTGCCAGGCGGTCTACGCTGAAGCTGTTGTCGTTGAGGTGTTGTGCCACGATGGTCGTCAGTTTGTCCTTGAACTTCTTGTCGAGCGTGGAGGTGAGGAGGCCTGGGCTGGCAGAGTCTGCAGGCTTCTCTGCTCCCGACTTCTCCGACGGTTCTTGGATGTTTTCCTCTCGCTTCCTGTTCTCTTCTTCCTGCTTTTGCCTGTTCTTCATGTCTATGGACACGAATTGCAGGGCGCGGGCAACCAGAATCTTGAAGTTGCAGGGCTTCACCATGTAGTCGTCCACGAAGTTCTTGTACGCCTTCAGGATATGGTTGGTGTCGTCGAAGGCGGTGAGCATAATCACGGGGATGTCTTGTGTAACGGGATTGGCTTTCATTCCGTTCACAATTTCATAACCGCTCATGCTGGGCAACATGATGTCGCAGATGAGCAGGGAGGGCTTGATCTGCTGTATGCTCTCATAGCCAGCCTTGCCGTCCATAAAGGTCTCCACCTTAAAGTAGACAGACAGTTCTGACTTGATCTGTTCCATCATGTCGGGGTCGTCTTCTATCACCATCACCGTAACGTTGTTGATGGCTTCTGGCGTCATCTCTTTCACGAGTTTGTCCACCTCCTGCCTGTCGATGCTGTCGGTGTCCAGTGCTTTGTGCTCCACAACCTCTTCGGGCAGATAGGTACTAGGCAGGGCTGGCAGAGCTAGGCGGAACAAACTGCCGCCCAAGTCGGCAGACCGCTGGTAGGTGAGCGACCCTTTGTGCTGTTCGGCCATCCGGCGGGCGGTGTAGAGACCGATGCCCATGCCGCCCTTCGAGGCGTAGCCGTGCATGAAGGGCTTGAAGAGGTCGGACTCTCGTTCTGGCTGGATGCCAGGACCATTGTCTTCCACGGAGAAGGTAAGCTGCTCGCCCTCCAGTTGGAGCTTTACGCATACGACACCTTTGTCGGGTGTGTATTTCACGGCGTTGCTCAGCAAGTTGTACACGATGGTCTCTATCTTCTGGGGGTCGAAGAGCATCTCATGCTTGTTGGTCCAAGGGGTGAAGCTGATGCTGATTTCCTTCTGCCGTGCGATAACCCAGAGGTCGTTGTAGATGTTGCGCACGAAGCCCACGATGTCGCCCTGCTCCACGCCCAGTTTCATGTTGCCTGTATTGACCTTGCGGAATTCCATCAGCTGGTTGATGAGTCGTTGCAGTCTTCTCGTTCCCCTCATCAGCGTGCGGAGGGTGTTCTTGGAAATGGAGCCTTCGTCGCTGGCTGATATTTTCTCCACGGCCCCCTGTATGATGGCGAGCGGGGTGCGGAACTCGTGGGAGATATGGGTGAAGAAGTCGATGCGGAAGTCGGACATTTGTTTTTCTAGCTCAATCTGGTGGTTCAGTTCGAAGTTGCGTCGCCAAGAACGGTAGTAGGCCCAGGCTGCTCCGCAGGCGGCAAGCAGGTAGAAGCACCATGCCCACCACGTGTTGTACCAGGGCTGCTGGATGTGGATGCGCAGTACCGTCTCCTCGCTCCACTGGCTGCTGCCCAGCCGGGTGCGGATGTGGAGGGTGTAGTGGCCTGGACTCAGCTCGCTGAAGTCGGCGTGGTTGATGCTGGTCATCGGTCGCCAGTCCTTGTCTATCCCGTCCATGCGGTATTGGTACATGGCGTTTTTGATGTGTGGGTAGTCGAAGTTGGAGAAATAGACGCTCAGCGAGTTCTTGTCGTGGGGCAGGCTGATTTCCCGGATGTAATTGAGCGCACCCGATAGCAACTGCCCGTTTTCCTCGGCATAGATGGAGGTGCCGTTGATAGTGAGGTCTGTGATGGCAGCCTTCATGCCTGGTGGCGGTGTACTTACGGTGCGGGATGGGCGGATGATGACCAGTCCGTTGCTCACGCCGAAGACTAGCCTGCCGTCGGGGAGTCTAGTACCGCAGTTTTCCGAGAAGTTGTTGCTGGGTATATTGTCGCCCACCTCATACGACCGGAAGTCGTGGGTCTTGTAGTTGAGACAGGAGATGCCTTCCTCCGTGCCTATCCAGATGTTGCCATAGTTGTCTTCGGCGAGCGATCGCGTGATGTTGTCGCTGAGTCCCTTGGCTGTGTCGTACAGTTCGTGTCGCAGTTCTTGGGTCTTCTCGTCGTAGGTACATCTCAGTACGCCCTTGGTGGTGGCAAACCAGAGGCTTCCGTCTCGGGCCTCTATACCGCAGTCTATCTCACTGATGGGTAACTTTCCGTTGTCCTCGTTGAAGCGGAGGAACGATTTTTCGCTGATGTGCCGCTCGTGTGTATCGACCATGGCGATGCCGTCGTTGCTGCATATCCACAATCTACCCTTGCGGTCCAGTAGCAGATCGTGAATCTGGGCAATCTTACCGTTGTCATTGAGGTATTGGTCAAACGTGCGTGTTTTCTTCTCTTTTGTATCTTGTGGGGTGACGAGCAGTCCGTTGCCCCAGGTGGCGAGCCACGATCTCCCCAACTTGTCGAAGGCTGCATCGTAAAAGGCTGTGCTGGGTGCCGTATGTACTTTCTCGTACTTGGAGTATCTCACGCCGTCGATGTAGATGCCGTCGCCCTTGGTACAGATCCATTTCTTGCCCTGTGGGTCGATGGCGTACTGGTAGACGCAGGCGGATGTCTGCATCACTTCCTGGAATCGTTCGCTGCGGGAGTCGTAGATGTAGGTCTTGTTGGCTCTGGTGCTCACGGCGAGTTTACCGTCGCCGATGTGCCTTATGTGGCGCACGAAGTTGTCCCACTCGTTGGTCGTTGGGGCAACTTTCACCAGCTTGCTGTCCAGGTCTTTTCGCTCTCTACAGCAGTACACGCCGTCGCCCGTGCAGAGCCAGACGCTACCGCTGCGGTCGATGAACAGGTTCAGTAGAAAGTTGGAGTGGAAGAGGGGAGAGGTATCGGTGGCAGAGAAGTGCTGCAAGGCATCTTCTCTCGGGTCGTAGACGAACAGACCGTTGCCATAGGAGCAGATGTACACTTTCCCGGATGCGTCCTCGGCCGCCACGAAGCTCTTGTCTCTTCCGTGGATGAACGCCTTGTTGTCCAGCAAGTGGAACTTCCTGAACAGACCGTTCTTCTTGCCGAGCAAATAGGCGTTGCCCGCCTTGTCATAGAGGAAATGATAAGACTTGAGAAGGTTTTTCTCCATGGCGTTGGCTATCTGGATGTTCGGTTTGCTGAAGATGCCCGTCTTTAAGTTCATGGCGAAGGTCTCCTCTTGGGTGAAGATGTACCATTGCCCCTGCCAGAAGAAGGAGGTGCGCGACTTGCCCACGTAGCCTGTCATGGAGGGGAGATGCGACTGCTTGATAAGCTTGCCCGATGGGGTGTAGAGATAGGCATCGCCCTGGATGGTGAGCGCAGCGATGTGGCTTCCGTCGCTGGTAAGGGTGATGATGTGCTTGCCCCGGAGTATGGGGTGGCTCTTGTGGTCGGGGGTGATGCGGTTGAGTCCCTTGTCGGAGGCTATCCATACGTTGAGTTGTGCGTCTTCTACGATTTGCAGCTGGTGCGAACTGGGCAACTTGCCGTTCTGGGGGGTATAGTCGGCTGACAGGAATTCTCCGTTGGAGTAGGTAAGAAACCTGGCCCCGAACTCGTTGGCAAAGAGCCACATCCCATGGGCACTCTTGAACCGGTTTTTCAGGAGTGCAGCGTTCTCTTGATCTGTGTATTCGGCAAAGCGTGCCTTTGCCAAGTCGTAGCAGCAGAGTATGCTGGTGGGGCTGTATCCCCAGATGAGCCCGTGCTTCTGGTCGCTGATGAGTTGGGCGATGGAGTTGTTGCTCCTTTTGCCGTTCTTTTCATGCAGTTGGGTGAAGTTGGTAAACTGGTAACCGTCGTAGCGGCTTATGCCGCTGGCGGTGGCTAGCCAGATGAACCCGTCTTTGTCCTGCTGTATGTCGTTCACCGTGTTGCATGCCAGTCCGTCTTTAGCGGAGAGTCGCCTCGTGTCGAGTTTGACGGTGGCTGTGGCTGTGGTGCTCATCATCCACATGCCGACAAATTCTATTATATATAATAAGGTGTAGAAGGACCTGTTGATTATTTTCTTCATATCTCTTACCTTAGGTTTAATGGTTTTGCTGCAAAGTTACTAACTAAAGTTTCCCACCCCTAAATAATGGGATAAAAATAACAGTTTCTCGAAAAAAAGTTGTATCTTTGTAATCTCTAAAACACAATAAAACAACAATTTAACGAGCAACTGTTATGGATGCAAAAATAAGCAATTTTTCTGAGATGTCAAACATCTTAAGTGTTAAAAGTTCATTGCGAACCAATTTAATGGCACTTTTTACTAGATTTGGCCTTGGACACCTGCTCTGTAGGATGTCATTGGAGAAACAAGCAGGTGTTTCTGCCGTTCAGTAGATATTGTCGGGACACCTGCAAAAACGTGTGGAAAGCCAATCGCAAAAAGTGTCTCCATTTTACGTTTTAATAGATAAAAAAGCGTATAAAATGTAACAATATAAGTTATTTGCAGACACTGGTGAAATCTTGAATTTCTTAGTTAACCGTTCCACAAATGCTGCTACAGAATCCCTCAATGCGAAAAACAAAATGCTTTGAGTAGGGTATACTGTAAACAT